>CAYYZU010000001.1:0-39920 GCA_964476205.1 uncultured Actinomyces sp.
ATGAAGCTCGCGCGGACCTGAACCGGTACGTCGCCTAGCCGGAGAGAAGCGGCCGTCGTGAGATCGACGCCGAGCCCCCCGGAGACCATCTCCACCGACTCGACCTGCACGGCCTGGGCTCGCACGGCCCATGCGGCTCCGGTGAGGGGGTAGCAGCCCACGTCCAGCAGAGCGCCACCACCAAGCGCAGGATCGAGGCGATAGTTGCCTTCGTCCACCCCGTCGAAGACGAATGCGCCGTGCACGCCGGTCACCTTGCCGATGGCGTCGCTGGCGAGCAGCGCCGCAGCGCGAGCGGTGCGCGGGTGCCACAGATTCCACGTGGCCTCCACGAGGAGTCCTCCCGTGGATGCGGCTACATCGCGCATGCGGCGTGCCTCGTCGGCGTTGCGGCCGAGTGGCTTCTCGCAGAGGACGGCCTTGCCGGCTCCCAGGGCGCGCTCGGCCCAGGGGAGATGCCCGTCGTTGGACAGGGCGATGTAGACGGCATCCACGTCCGGGTCGTCGACCACGGAGGCATAGTCGTCCACGGCGGCGCGACGCGGGCTCAGGGAGGCGGCCCTCAACTGATCGCGGGCCGCGACGACGTCGAGGGTGGCGCCGTGGGCGCTGTGCATTGCCGGGGCGATGGCTCGTCGGGAGATCCATCCGGCTCCCAGGAGCCCCCATCGGGTCGGCGTCATGCCGGCTTCACCGGGAGACCGCCCATGCGTGCCGACTCCTCCGCCGCCTCCAGCATGGCGATGACCCGTCTTGACTGCTCGCCACGCACCCGCGGGAGGAGTCCGCACTGCAGCCACAGGGATAGGTCGGCGTGGAAGGGGTGGGGCTCGACGTCACGGAACGCCAACTGCGTCACGTCGCCATCGGGGGAGTGGAGCCGGACACGAGGCGGCGCGTCGGCCGGGGCGAGGACATCTTCGTCCAGGGTGCCGACGGCACTGCGCGACACGACGGACTCTCTGCGCCACTCGCCGGTGAGCGCCCCCTGCGTGCCGAGGACATACCACCGCGGCTTGAGCGCCGCGGCGAGGTCGGAGTAGACGAACGTTGCCTCGCGACCGCCTTCGAAGTGCAGAGTCATCCGGGAGTGATCCGCGTTGGTGACGTCGTGCCACACGCGCTTGTGATTGACAGCCGTGACGCTTTCGACGTCGCCCTCGACGAGGTCAAGGACCTGGTCGATGATGTGGGATCCCCAGTCGAACAGAGCCCCACCGGAGACTCCGGCATCGGAGTGCCAGTAGTTGCAGGGATGCCCGTAGCCGCCAACGAAGGCCTCCACGTGAAAGACCTCACCGATTCGACCTGCGCGCACGGCATCGCGGATCACGGCGTAGTCCGGATCGAAGCGGCGATTCTGGTAGACGGAGAGTGCGAGACCATCGCGCTGGGCCCGATCGATCAGCGCATCGCACTCGCGAGTGGAGAGTGCCATGGGCTTCTCGACGACGACGTGCTTGCCTCGATCGAGGGCCGCCATGGCCCAGTACGCGTGGCTGTCGGGCGGCGTGGAGATGACGACCACCTCGACGTCGGGGTCGTCGAGGAGCTCGTCCGCGCTGTCGTGCACCCGGACGTCCGGATCGGATGCAAGGGCGACCGCTGCTCGCGCCGGATCGCGATCGCAGACGGCGACCAGGTGCAGGCCCGCGGTTTCGCGCACGGCTCGTGCATGTTCCGCGCCGATTGCCCCGAAGCCGAGCAGCCCCACGCCGCGAGATCTCGCGGGGGTCCTCAGGCTGTGGGCGGCCGCGGACAGCAACTCCAGGAACGCCGGATCTGCCCATGCGGCGGAACCCTCGGGAAGCGCCACAAGCAGCTCGTCGTCGCTGCCTCGGGCGATGAGCGCATGCTCAGCGAGTCCGTGGAAGAAGGTGGCCAGCGCACCGGACACGGGCTGGCCGGGGATGGGCTCGGCCATGACCAGCACGTCGCCCCGGGGCCACTGAGGGAAGCGTGAGCGCACGCGCACCTCATGACGGGGAAGCGGTTGCCCCTGAGCGGAGACGAGCGCAACCTCCGCTGGGCGCGTTCCGTCCGGCCAGGGCAGCGTGTGCGGGTCGGGCATGGCCCAACCCTAGGGGACGCGCGGTGAGCGCGCGGGTCCTTGCCGGTGGCTGGCGTGGGGCCTAGCCTCGGCTCTGTGATGCTCCTCATGTTCGTCGTCTGGCTCGTGGTCTTCATCGGGATCTTCCGCGGATGGCGATGGATTCCGCTTCTGGCCCTCGCCAACCTGGCCTACACGCTGCTGGTCTTGCGCATCCACATGACCGACCCGATCCCGCTCAACTTCTAGGGGCAGACGTGACGACTTCCCAGGTGACAGCGCCCACCTCCCGGTGGAGCATGGCTCCCGACCGCGCGGTCTTCCTCTCTCGACTGATCAACATCGCTGCGCTCCTCGGCCTTATCGGCGTGCTCGCGGGCTCTCTGCATCTGCAGTTCGGTGCGGGGGAGCAGCCATGCCCCCTGTGCATCGTGCAGCGATCGGGGATGGTGGGCCTCGCCGTCGGCCCCATCATGAACCTCTTGTGGGGCATTAAGGCTCGGCACTACGCACTGAGCATCCTCGCGGCTGTTGTGGGGGCCGCCGGATCGACGCGGCAGATCCTCTTGCACATCGCCGATCCAGCCGATCCCGGATACGGACCGGAGGTCTTCGGCTGGCACCTCTACACCTGGGCGCTGGTCACCTTCATCGTCGCCATCGTGGGCTGCGCCCTGCTCATCATGTGGCAAGCGCCATTCGAGGCCGGAGATGAGGGAGTCCTGCGTGACCCGGGCTCGATGCGACCCATCGTCACCGCGCTGGTGGTGTGGCTCAGCCTCGTCGTTGTCATCTGGGTCACCATCGACCTGGCCGTCATCGGGCTCTCGGTGATACCGGAGTGCGGCCTGGGTGAATGCCCGGATGACCCTGAGAACACCAACGCTCTGGGCAACCTCGGTGGCTGGTTTGCCGTGCTCGCGGTCGGACTGGTCGCGGCGGTCGTTGCCGCGATCATCGAACGCCGCTGGCGCGCCAAGGAGCGGGTCTAGCGCCCAAGAAGTCGATCTAGGGCGCCAGCCCGCCTACGCAGTCGGACTACAGGGCGCCGCGCTGGCTATCGCCATGGTCGCGCAGGGGATCGATTCCCGCGATGTGCTGACCTAGGCGAAGCAACTGCTCGTCGGTGAGGTCGTCGATGTCGGCACGGACCTCACCGAGGATGCGCGCCGCGATATCGCGACGGTGCTTCTCGATGTAGGACGCCAGGTGGTGGCTCGCGTTTGCCTTGCCCTTGCCGTGGCCGAGCAGGATGATCCCGGCAGCGGGAGCGAGCGCCTCGGTGAGCAGCGACCAATAGGCGTCGCTGTCGTCGAGATAGTTGCCACTGACGTTGCCATCGTGGTGGTAGACGTTGTGGAAGCGCTTGCGGGGATCCTCGGCAACCACGTGCTCGGGTGCCGAGTGATCGGGGGAGTCAAGCGCATAGATGCGGGTGCTGTGGAAGTCCACGGCCGCAACCGCGACGCGACCGCTCAGGTCGATGGCATCCGTGACGTTGTGCATGTCAGACCTCCTCGCCGGGCTTCTTGGGATCGAAACCGGCGTTGCGCAGCATGCGACGCAGGTCCACCACCATCTGGGTGCCGATGTCCTTGCTCTGGGGGCGCTCGAAGATCTCAGTCTCGGGGCCCACTGTGATCTTGAACTTGCCGTCGTGACGCTCCTCGACCTCGCCGACGTGCTCGAGGAGCGAGATCGTGTCCGCCCAGCGGATGTTGTGGCTCGTCGGATGGCTGAAGATCGCCGTGAGCGTGTTGAGATGGTGGTTGTTAAGGTGAATGGGCTCGTCACCCGTGCCATGTGCCATGGCCGAAGCCTGCCAGACGACTCGTCGCGTGAGGCTGAGGGGTCCTAGCCTGTGGCCATGACCGGTCGCATTCTCATCACGGGTGGCTCACGCGGTATCGGTGCTGCCACCGCCCGACGATTCGCCGCCGACGGATGGCGAGTGGCGGTGCATTTCCACTCCAGTCCTGATGCGGTCGGTGAGGTCCTTGAATCGCTCCAGGGGACCGGGCACGTCGCTGTCCGAGCAGACCTGCGGGATTCCGCCGCCATTTCCGGAATGGTGGAAGAGGCCGTGGCAGGGCTGGGGGGTCTCGACGTCGTGGTGAACAACGCGGGTGTTTTCTTCGACCACCCCATAGACGAGGTCGACTTCGAGACCTGGCTCGATGCCTGGCGCCAGACGCTCGACATCAACCTGCTCGCGCCCGCACTCGTCTCCTGGCACGCCGTCCGGCACATGGGCCCGGGTGGACGCATCATCAATGTCGGATCGCGGGGTGCCTTCCGCGGTGAGCCGCACAGCCCCGCCTACGGTGCGAGCAAGGCGGGCATCGCGGCGTTCGGTCAGTCGCTGGCGAAGTACCTCGGGGCTCGAGGTATCGCCGTGACCACCGTCGCCCCCGGATTCGTCGAGACCGATATGGCCACGGAGGCAATGGCCGGTGAGGGGGGTGTCGTGCGTCGCGCGGAAAGCCCCTTCGGGCGGATCGCACATCCTGACGAGATCGCTGCGACCATCGCCTTCCTGGCATCGCCCGAGGCTGAGTGGGTGAGTGGCGGCATCATCGACCTCAATGGGGCCTCATATCTGCGCATGTGAGCCCGGCCGTCAGGTCCCGAGCAGGAAATCCCGCAAGAGTCGATTGAACTCCGCAGCATGCTCGATCTGCGTCCAGTGCCCGCAGTTGCCGAACACGTGCAATTGCGCGTCGGCAATGAGTTCGAAGAGCCGGAGCGAGGTGGCAAGGGGGATGACCCGGTCCTCGCGCCCGTGGAAGATCAGCGTGGGGGCCCCGATGGACGACACAAGCGACTCGTCGTGCGACAACGCCGTCACCCAGCGCTGGCGCGGTGCCGGGAACATCTGTGCGTACGCCTCGTGGACACCCGGCCTGATGCTCGCCTCGAAGCGCAGCCGCGCTAGGTCTTCAAGGCCGGGGGCGGGTGTAGCGGTGAAGACGCGCAGGAGTTCGGCCATGGCTTCAACGCTCGGCTCGTAGCCCCACACCGCATCGAGGCCCGGCGTGATCGGGAAGTCGAGGCCGACCGCACCCATGAGGCCGAGACGGCGGACGCGCTCGGGATGCCGGATGGCGAGCGACAGTGCGAGCGAGCCGCCGAACGAGTTGCCGACGACATGCGCCTGGTCGATGCCGAGCGCATCGAGCACGCCCGTCACGTGAAGGGTCCAGGTGTCGAGGTCATAGGCATCGATCGGGCGCTCGGTGTAGCCGAAGCCCACGATGTCGGGAGCGACGACGCGGAAGTGCGGCGTGAGCGCGGGGATCGTGAGGCGCCAGTTCGCCCACGCACTCACGCCGGGCCCCGAGCCGTGGATGAGCAGCACGGTCCCGCCCCCGGGATCGAAGCCCGTGTCGTGCACGTTGGTGCGGATACCGGCCGCGAGGACCGTCGCGCCGATCTCGGGATTCGTGGTCACGGTGCATCCTCCTGGCCTCGGGTTCCTGCGAGGGTCGACTTCGAGAGCTTGGCCCCCGTTGTGTCCGTGATGAGCTCATGGTGCACGTAGACGGCCTCGACGACGTTGGCAGCTTCCATCCACTGCGCGAGGTGGATCTGGGCCGCGCTCGAGGCGAGCAGGTCCCTGCCTCGCACGACATGCGTGACACCTAGGTCGCGATCTTCTACGACCGACACGAGTTGGTAGGCGGGGAGATCGTCGCGCCTCCAGATGACGAAGTCGCCCATTTCCTCCTCCAGGGGGATCATCTCGCCTCCCACGGTCACCTGCATGCCACCGTCGATCGCGGCTCGCAGGGCGGTGCGCCCTGGCTCGAGCGGGAGGGACCTGCCGCGGCATCCACCGGCGCAGCCTCCGCGTGCAGGGCCCGACTGTCGCGACCGGGAGCAGGCGCATGCGTAGACGGGCAGGCCACATCTGATCGCCTCGCGGAGTTGCTGCCGGTAGTACTCCGTCTTGGCGCGCTGGGACCAGTTCCGCTCGAAGTCGTCCACGTCGACCGGACCTACCGTCCACGCGATGCCCATGTCACGCAGGGTCGCGAAGATGTCCTCGGCGTACTCCCGTCGGTAGCGAGCCGCGTCGGCGTCATCGATACGCAGGGCAAGTGACGCCCCTAGCGCGCGCGCCAGGTCCGCGGTGCGGCGGAAGTTCAGACGATTGCCCTCGTGCAGGAATCCGCTCGGCGTGGGTGCGAGGCGCGCGAGTGGTGTGAGCCCGGCGGGAGGCATGGGCCCATCATGCCGCGCCGCCGGGCGTCGGATCATCCGCCGCCGAAGAGGTTCCGGATCGGATCGATGGCGAAGTAGACGAGGAAGGCGCCGGACACGATCCACATGAGCCAGTTGACCTCGCGCGCCTTGCCGGTGGCGATCTTGATGATGCAGTAGCTCACGAATCCCGCTCCGATGCCGTTGACCAGGGAGTAGGTGAAGGGCATGAGCACGATCGTGAGGAAGCAGGGGATGCCGATGGTCAGGTCCGTGAAGTCGATATGCCGGATCTGGCTCATCATGAGGAAGCCGACGACCACGAGGGCGGGTGCGGCGGCCTCGTAGGGGATGACGGTCACGATGGGGGAGATGAGCATGGCCACGAGGAAGAGCGCCCCCGTGACGAGCGAGGCGATACCTGTGCGGGCCCCATCCCCGATGCCGGCGGCCGACTCGATGTAGGCCGTATTGCTCGATGCGGACGCCGCTCCGCCCGCCACGGCGGACAGCGAGTCCACCACCAGGATGCTCTGGAAGTGCGGGATCTCGCCCTTGTCGTCGAGCAGGTCTGCCTCTGTTGCCAGGCCGAAGGCCGTGCCCATGGTGTCGAAGAAGTCGCTGAGGAGGAGCGCGAAGATCGCGAGCAGTGCGGCGACGACGCCGATCGCCTGGAACGAACCGAAGAGGTTGAACTGTCCGAGGAGCCCCAGGTCGGGCGTAGAGATCCACGTGCTGGGTACGGCGGGCACGTTGAGTCCCCAGCCGGTGGGGTTGGTCACGGCGCCGTCGGGGCCAGTCTTGGGCCCGACCTTGAAGACGGTCTCGATGATGATGGCGATGACCGTGGTCGCGAGAATGCCGATGAGGATTGCTCCGCGCACCTTGCGCACCATGAGGATGATGGTGATGACAAGGCCGAGCACGAAGGTAAGGATCGGCCAGCCCCTGAGTTCACCGAAGACACCGAAGGAGAGCAGGGGTACGCCTGGTCGGACGATTCCGGCATCGACCAGGCCGATGAGCGTGATGAAGAGCCCGATACCGACGCCGATGGCGTACTTGAGCTGCTCGGGCACCGCTTTGAACACGGCGGCACGGAAACCTGTCAGGACCAGCAGCAGGATGAGGATGCCCTCGAGGACGACGATGCCCATCGCGTCGGCCCAGGTCATCTGGGGCGCCAGCGTGAAGGCTACGACGGGGATGAGTCCTAGGCCGGCTGCGATCGCGATCGGGAAGCGCCCGATGGCACCCATGAGGATCGTCATGACTCCCGCGACGAGCGCGACGGATGCCGACACCATGGTGATCGCCTTGACGACGTCAGCCGTCCCGCCCACGTACAGGCCGTTGACGTCTTTGGCGGTGCCGATGATGAGGGGCGCGAGCACCACGATGTAGGCCATCGTGAAGAACGTGACGAAGCCGCCACGAATCTCACGGCCGTAGGTGGAGCCCCGGGCCGTGAGGGAGAACCAGCGGTCGAACGACGACACGGCTCGCTGGGTGGACTGATCGGGGGGAGCAGACAAGGAAACCTCCGAGGTCATGGCGACGGAGGCCTGCCGGTCAAGGGAAGGCGCCGCGGGAGCGACGCTGCACGACGAGCCGGGACGGAGGCTAGCGGGTGAAGGTCCAGGGGCTGGCGAAAACGCCACAATCAACGTCAGACGGAACCCAGCCGTCGTCACTGTCTCTGTGTCCGAGGGGGGACTTGAACCCCCATGCCCTTTTGGGGCACTAGCACCTCAAGCTAGCGCGTCTGCCAATTCCGCCACCCGGACGTGGTGGGTGACCTGACCGTGAGGGGACACGACCCGATCGCCGACGGAGAGGATAACAACAGGCCAAGCCCTGCCTCGCACTGCCTCGGCAGGGCAGGATGGGCCCGTGGAGATGGCAGCGGCAGACCCGAGTCAAGAGGCAGTCGCTGCGCAGGCGGAGGTTATCGACATCCTGCGCGATCTGATCCGCATCGACACCACCAATGACGGCACCGACACCGGTCCCGGGGAGGCGTTGGCGGCTGAGTACGTCGAGGCGTCGCTGGCGGAAGCTGGGCTCGAGACAGAGCGCTTCACCACGACGTCATCGCGGCGCCAGGGTGTCGTCGCGCGACTGCCGGGCACGGATCCGTCGCGTCCGCGGCTGCTCCTGCACGGCCATCTCGACGTGGTCCCCGCCCGTGCGTCTCACTGGTCCGTGCCGCCCTTTGCCGCCGAGGTGCTCGACGGCATGGTGTGGGGCCGAGGTGCGGTCGACATGAAGGACATGGACGCGATGCTCATCTCGCTCGCGCGAGCGTGGGGCCGATCAGGTCTGCGTCCTTCCCGTGATCTCGTCTTCCTCTTCATTCCCGACGAGGAAGCGGGTGGCCAGCATGGCTCGCATTGGATCGTGGACCATCGCCCCGACATCCTCGAAGGCGTGAGCGAAGGAGTCAGCGAGGTGGGGGGCTTCTCGCTGACGCTCCCCGACGACCGCCGCCTGTATCTCATCCAGACCGCGGAGAAAGGGATCGCGTGGATGCGGCTCATCGCCGAGGGAACGGCTGGTCACGGCTCCGCTCTCACGGGCGATAACGCCGTGACAGAGGTGGCGGCGGCCGTCACTCGCATCGGCCAGCACCGCTGGCCCGTCCAACTCTCGCCGACGGCCCGGCACATGGTGAGCGCCATCAGCGAGGCCTACGGCATCGATCTCGACCTCGAGGATCCGGAGTCCCTCACCCGGCAACTTGGCCCGGTAGCCCGCTTCATCGGCGCGGGGACGCGCAATACGACGAACCCGACCATGCTCGAGGCTGGCTACAAGGCCAACGTCATCCCCGCTGACGCGACAGCGGTCATCGACGGCAGGTACGTCCCCGGCGAGGAGCGCGCCTTCCTGTCGGAGATCGACCGACTTCTCGGGCCCACGGTGCGCCGGGAGTTCATCAACCACGACGTTGCTCTCGAAGCTTCGTACGAGGTCCCCCTCGTGGATGCCATGCGCGCAGCCATCGAGGCAGAGGATCCCGGTGCGGCGGTCGCTCCCTACCTACTCTCGGCTGGGACCGACGCCAAAGCTTTTTCCCGACTTGGCGTGCACGGATACGGATTCTCGCCCCTGCGCCTACCCCCGGATCTTGACTTCACGGCTCTCTTCCATGGTGTCGACGAGCGGGTGCCGATCGATTCGGTGCACTTCGGCGTGCGGGCCCTCGATCGCTTCCTGCGCCTCGCCTAGTCAGCACGGCGACCGCTCGCCAGCACTGCCACCGACCTTCAGGCCGTGCGCTCCACGCGCATCACGCGGCGACGCAGCCACACGCGGCGGCGGCCGTCGGGATAGATCCGCAGACGCGCCAACTCCCAGCGCCCGTACTCGGCGTACTCCGTCAGCACGCTCCGCGCCACGTCCCGGCTCGTCTCGCGAGGCAGCGCGAACTCGCGGTACTCGTAGGCGCTACTGCGCGTCGCCGACATCGCTGCCCTCCCGCGTCGAGCCTAGGCGGATCCTGATCCCGGTTCACCATCATGGCCGACCGGCAGGGCCTCGTCAGCGACCTCGTCCAGTGCCTGGCGAATCTCGGCGGGCATGACGACATCGGCGCCGGCAAGGGTCGCCCGCCACTGGTGCACCGTGCGAGCGCCCACCAAGGCGGCCGTGACACCCGGACGGCCGCGCACCCAGGCCAGCGCCAGCGATCCAGGCGTCGTGCCGAGCCCTTCCGCCGCCGCGCACAGCCCATCGACGACGGGGCGCGACCGCGCGGATCGGTAGCGGTGCACGCGCGCCGCATGGCGCTCACTGGCGCCTCGCGAATCAGGGGGAGTGGAGTGGCGGTACTTCCCCGTGAGGACGCCACCGGCCAGTGGCCATGCTGCGATGAGGCCCGCGCCGACGGCCATCGACACGTCGGCCGATTCCTCGGCAGCGACGCGGTCGAGCAGGGAGTAGGCCGATGTGACGGCGGCGAGGGGCGGTCGGTCGGGGTGCATGGCGAGGCCCGCGCCCACCAGGGCGGCATGCCAAGGCGCGGGAGGACACACGCCGACGTAGCGTGCCCTCCCGCTTGCCACGGCGACGGCCAGTGCCGAGACGAGCTCGGGCCACGGCAGTCCCGCGTCCCATCCCTCCACGGTCCACAGGTCCGCATGGCCGATGCCCAGGGTGGCGAGGGCATCGTCGAGTCCCGCCAGCAGATCGCGCTGCGAGCCTGTGGCAGGGAGGCGGACAGCGATAAAGGCCTCGCGTCGCAGCGCCGAGTCGGAGAAGGCCTCGGCGGCGCACCCGCCCTGCCAAGCCTCCGGGGAGAGGTCCACGAGGTTGCCGCCGGCGTCGACGAGCATGGCGAGCTGCTCGCGTGCCTCCGAGCGGTCGGTCCCTCGCCCCCAGGTCGCAGTGCCCAGACCGATCGTGCCGACGCTGGCGCCGGTCACTCCAAGCCTGCGACGCTCCACGTGGGCAACCTAGCCAGGCCGAGGGCCGGATAGGCTCACCCGACACGCGCAAGGCCTCCGGAGCCCCGAGGGCGCGCATCGCACTGGGGAGGACGCATGCGGCTCGGTCTCAATCTCGGCTACTGGGGTGCTGGTAACGACGCTGACAACCTCGCACTCGCTCGGGAGGCCGACCGCGTCGGCTACGCCGTTGCCTGGGCCGCCGAGGCGTACGGATCTGATGCGGCCACGGTGCTCGCGTGGGTGGCCGCGCAGACCGAGCGCATCGACGTGGGCTCCGCCATCTTCCAGATCCCCGGACGCACGCCGGCAAACACCGCCATGACCGCGGCGACCCTTGACACGCTCTCCGGGGGGCGTTTCCGCCTGGGCCTGGGCGTCTCAGGGCCCCAGGTGTCGGAGGGGTGGCACGGGGTGCGCTTCGACAAGCCCCTTGCCCGCACGCGGGAGTACGTCGCCATCGTGCGCAAGGCGCTCGCGCGCGAACGCCTCACCTTCGACGGGGAGTTCTTCACTCTGCCGCTTCCCGATGGCCCTGGTAAGGCCCTCACGTTGACCGTGCACCCGGTACGCGATCGGATCCCGATCTACCTCGCGGCCGTCGGTCCTCGCAATCTCGAGCTCGCGGGCGAGATCGCCGATGGGTGGCTGGCGATCTTCTTCGACCCGGATCACGCGGGGGAACTCCTCGGCCACATCCGTGCGGGCCGGGAGAAGGCCGGGTTGGGTATGGAGGGCTTCGACATCGTGCCCACGGTGCCCGTGATCATCGGCGACGACATCGAGGCCTGCGCCGAGCCGGTACGCGCCTACTGCGCTCTCTACATCGGAGGCATGGGATCGCGCGAGAAGAACTTCTACAACGCGCTAGCGGTGCGCATGGGTTTCGGCGACGCGGCAGCACAGATCCAGGATCTCTATCTCGCGAAGGACTACGCGGGGGCGGCGGCCGCCGTGCCGCTGGAGTTCATCCAGCGCACGTCACTCATCGGGCCACCCGATGTCATCGCAGAGCGGCTCAAGGACTACGCAGCCGCAGGCGTCACCACACTGAGCATCGCCAGCTACTACGACACACTGGAAAAGCGTATGGAAACGGTGCGCCTGATGCCCGAGCTCCTCGCCCAGGCGGGGCTCGCGGAGGCCTAGGAGCAATGCTCACCCCGGCAGTGACACGGCCCCGGCCCATGCGTCTGGCGCCATGACCTGGTTCGAGGCGATCGTCCTCGGACTGATCCAGGGGCTCACGGAGTTCCTCCCCATCTCCTCAAGCGCCCACATCCTGGTGCTGTCGCGCATTTTCGGCTGGGGGGACCCGGGGGCGGCGTTCACCGCCGTCACGCAGATCGGCACCGAGGCGGCTGTCCTCATCTACTTCCGCCACGACATCGCACGCATCATCAGCGCATGGGCGCGCAGTCTGGTGCGACCTGAATTGCGAGGCACCGCGGATGCGCGCCTGGGCTGGTACGTGATCCTCGGGACCATCCCCATCGTGGTGCTCGGCCTGGCCTTCACGGAGCAGATCGAGACGGTCGCGCGCAACCTCTGGATCACCGCCACGATGCTGGCTGTTTTCGGCGTGCTCCTGGGCCTTGCGGACCGATTCGGCCGCAAGGAGAGAGTGATCAGCGACATGCGGACCAGGGATGCCATCGGGCTCGGCTTCGCTCAGGCGCTTGCCCTGATTCCCGGCGTCTCGCGATCCGGCGCGACCATCACGATGGGCCTCACATTGGGCTACACCCGGGAGGCTGCGACCCGGTATGCCTTCCTCCTTGCCATCCCCGCTGTGCTCGGGTCGGGTTTCTACGAGGCGACCCGGATCGGCGACGACCCCCAGGTGGCATGGGGCCAGACCATCGTGGCGACCGGTATCGCCTTTGTGGTCGGCTATGCGGTCATCGCATGGCTCCTGCGCTACCTGCGGACGGGCTCCTATCTGCCGTTCGTCGCCTACCGACTGGCGCTCGCAGCGCTCATCGTGGGCCTTCTCGTGACCGGCACCATCACGGCCACCTGAGCGACCGGTGCCGGCTCAGAGCCAGCCGGACTTCTTGAAGCCGCGGTAGAGGAGCAGGCAGATTCCCGCCATGACGGCGACGACAACGGGGTATCCGAAGGTCCAGTGCAACTCCGGCATGTCGTCGAAGTTCATGCCGTAGATGCCAGCGATCGCGGTGGGCACGGCGATGATGGCCGCCCAGGCGGAGATTTTGCGCATGTCCTTGTTTTGCAGGAGGTCCTGGCGGGCGGTACTCGCCATGAGCATGGTCATGAGGGTGGAGTCGAAGCCGTCCACCATGTCGCCCGCCCGAAGGATGTTGTCGCCGACGTCTCTCAAGTAGGGATGCAGCGGCTCGGGCACCAGGGGCAGCGACTCGCGTGCCAGTCTCTGCGAGTCGGGCAGGAGCGGCTGGACGGCGCGGCGCATCTCGATGTTCTCGCGATTGAGGCGGTAGATGCGATTAGCGGCCTGGGAGGGCTGATCGGAGAAGACCTGCTGCTCGATCTCCTCGATGTCGGACTGGATTGCCTCGCCCACCTCCAGATACTGCCGGGCCGCGACGTCGGCGATGGCCCAGAAGACCGACAGGGGCCCCGTGGCCGCAAGTTCGGGGTGCGCGGCGAGGCGTGCGGCAACGACCGCGGTGTCTTCCGCGCGGTTCATGCGCATCGTGATGGCGAAGCCGGGCCCCACAAAGCACGCGACCTGTCCCGTTTCGACGTCCGACGTGTCATCGACCCACTCCAAGACCTTGAGGAGCACGAAGAGACTCTTGTCGCCGATGTCGATCTTGGCACGCTGTTGCCGCGAGGTGGCGTCCTCGAGCAGGAGCGGCTCCAGGTGGAAGGTCTCGGCGACGAGGTCCACCTCGGCGCGCGTGGGGTCCGAGAGAGCAACCCAGGTGAAGTCGGTGTTGGCTACGACGCCGTCCCTTGCGCGCTCGAGTTCATGCCGCGTGGCGGTGTCGGGGGCCTGCGGGACCTCCGCGACCAGCCGTCCGTCGCGGTAGGTCCCCATGATCCGGATCACGTGTCGCCTCCTATGGCAGCAGCCTCGAGCCCCGGCCGTCCGATAGCGTCGCGGCATGGCGCTGGTCTTCCTTGTTCGACATGGTCGCACGCCAGCCAACGCGACCGGGATCCTTGCCGGGTGGACACCGGGTGTTCATTTGGACGAGCAGGGTGAAGCTCAGGCCGCCGCGGCTGCCCAGCGCCTCAGTTCACTTCGCCTGGCCACCATCGTGAGCAGCCCCCTGGAGCGCACCGTGCAGACAGCCGAGGCAATCGCCCTTGGCCAGCGGCGCCCGCCCACCATCGAACTCGACGACCGCCTGGGGGAGTGCCGTTACGGCGAATGGACCAACCGGCCGTTGAAGGAGCTCGCGAAGACACCGCTCTGGCGCACGGTCCAGGAGCGGCCGAGCGCCGTGACCTTCCCCGAGGGTGAGTCGCTGCCCGAGATGCAGGCACGAGCCCTCGCGGCCGTGCACGACTGGAACGCGCGTCTGGGCGAGCGCGCTACCTACGCCATGGTGTCGCACGGCGATGTCATCAAGGCCATCCTCGCGGACGCGCTGGGCACGCACCTCGATCAGTTCCAGCGCATCGTGGTGGATCCCGCCTCGGTGTCGGTCGTGCGCTACGGCTCGCGCGGAGTACAGGTGCTCCACGTCAACGACAGGGGATCCGATCTCTCCGCATTCGCGCGCACCCGATCTCGTCGGCGCGTCGAAGGCACGGTCGGCGGTGGCTCGGGGGAGCGCTAACGGAGCTCCCCGGATACGGTGACGTTGTGCCCCGTCGCATCCACTCCTACGTCAACCCGCGGCGCTTCGTCGCCGGCACAGTAGGTCTACCCGGGGAGCGCACGTTTTATCTCCAGGCGAGTGACGACCGGTCCGTGACGTCCGTGTCCCTTGAGAAGGCCCAGGTGAGCATGCTCGCCGAGCGGATCGCGCGGCTCCTCGTGCAAGGAGACGTGCCCGAGTCGGCTGGTCGTGACGACAATGATCCCCTGTCCCTCCCGCTCGAGGAAGAGTTCCGGGTCGGTGCTCTCGGGCTTGCCTGGATCGCCGACGAGGGCACGGACGAGGGGCTCCTACTCGAAGCGCACGCGCTCGGCGAGGAGGAGGCCGCCGAGCCCGGTGACGACGACCCCGATGCGGCAGACACCCTACGCGTGTTCCTCTTACCGGAAGCGGCTGCGGCGTTCGCGCGTCGCGCGCAGGCCCTTGTCGCCGCTGGACGTCCACCCTGTCCTTTTTGTATGCAGCCGCTCGACCCGGGTGGGCACATCTGCCCGCGCGCCAACGGCTATCGGCGACGAGCGTGAGCGATCGTCTAGACGAAGCGCATCGCCTCGAGATGCTCCTCTCCACAGGAGACATGTCCATCGAGGGACGGCTCTGGGACTCCTCCAATTCGGCGATGCGGGTGGAATGCGCCGCGGACGAGGCCCGCGTGCAGGCCGTGTACAAGCCGCGGCGCGGCGAGCGGCCCTTGTGGGACTTCCCCACCGGCACCCTCGGGCGCCGTGAAGTTGCGACCTACGTCGTGGACCGCGCCCTGGGCTGGGGTCTTGTGCCGGTGACGGTGTGGCGGGACGACGCCCCCATGGGACCGGGAAGCCTCCAGGCATGGGTCGAGGGGGACTCCGACGTGCCCCCCGTCGACGTGGTGGAAGCTCCTGCCGTGCCCCACGGATGGCATGTCGTGGCGGAGGGAGAGGGAGCGCGAGGAGATCACGTCTGCCTCGTGCACGAGGAGTCGTCTGCCCTCAGGCGCCTCGCGGTGCTCGACGCCCTCGTCAACAACGCCGATCGCAAGGGCGGGCACGTCCTGCGAGCGGGCCCCGCCCACGTGGCTGGCATCGATCACGGCCTCACCTTTCACGAGGAAAGCAAACTCCGGACGGTCCTTTGGGGATGGGCGGGGACGCCGCTCGATGACGCCATCCTCGTGGACCTTCAGGCGATGGCCGATCAGTGGTCGAGCGTCAGCGAGGGTTTGGACATGCTCCTCACCCAAGCGGAGATATCTGCGACGGCCGATCGTCTCGCGGCCCTGCTCAGCAGCCGCGCATTCCCCGGACCGGATGGGGCCTGGCCGGCCCTGCCCTGGCCCGCCATGTGAGCCTGGCGCGAGCAACATCCTAGGCTCGCCGCATGGAGTCCTGGCCGCGTCCTGCTGTCCCCGTGCTCGGTCCTGGCGGCAGACCCGTCCGTTTGCGCGACACCGCGAGCGGTGAGCTTCGGCCTACAGCGCCGGGTGAAGAGGCGCGGCTGTACGTGTGCGGCATCACGCCGTACGACGCGACCCACATGGGCCATGCCGCCACCTACCTCGCCTTCGACACCCTCGTGCGGGCATGGCGTGATGCCGGCCACAGCGTGCACTACGTCCAGAACGTCACCGATATCGACGACCCTCTTCTCGAGCGCGCGGTTGCCACCGGTCAGGACTGGCGCGAGATCGCGCGTCGGGAGACGCAGCTCTTCCGCGAGGACATGGAATTCCTGCGCGTGGTGCCGCCGGATGACTACATCGGAGCGGTGGAGTCGATCCCGAGCGTGGTGACCTGCATCCAGGGGCTGAGCGAGCGCGGCGCGGTCTACGACCTCGAGGGTGACCTGTACTTCGACATCGCGTCCGATCCACTCTTCGGCGGTGTATCGGGGCTCTCGCGCGAGGAGATGCTTGTCCTGTTCGCCGAGCGAGGTGGGGACCCGCTGAGGCCCGGCAAGCGGGATGCGCTCGACCCGCTCCTGTGGCGCGCGGCTCGACCCGAGGAGCCGGCGTGGGACACGGCCCTCGGCCATGGCCGCCCTGGCTGGCACATCGAGTGCGTCGCCATCGCGCTCGATCACCTAGGCATGACCTTCGATGTGCAGGGCGGCGGCCGCGACCTCATCTTCCCTCACCACGAGATGGGGGCGAGCCACGCGGAGGTGCTGGAAGGCAGACGTCCCTATGCGCGTGACTACGTGCACGCGGGGATGGTCGGGCTCGACGGCGTGAAAATGAGCAAGTCGCTCGGCAACCTGGTCTTCGTCCATCGCCTCCGAGAGGCGGGAGTGCGACCAGGAGCGATCCGACTCGCGGTCCTGTCTCATCACTACCGCGAGGACTGGGACTGGACGGATGCAGATCTGCATGAGGCCGAGGAGCGCCTGGAACGCTGGGCGCGGGCCGTCTCGCTCCCCGTCGGACCGCCTGCGGAGTCGACCATCACGGCGATGCGCGTCGCCGTTGCGGATGACCTCGACACCCGCTCAGCGATCCACGCCGTCGACAGGTGGGCTGACGATGCACTCACACGCGGGGGCGACAACGCCGAGGCGCCCTCGCGCATCCGAGAGGCCGTCGATGCGCTCCTCGGGGTGGATCTGGGAGCGTGAGAACTACGAGGACTTCTCGTCGTGGCCCCCGAACTCCTTGCGCTGCGCTGACATGATCTTGTAGGCGAAGTCGGCCATGCCCTGGCTGTCGAAGCGTGAGTAGAGCGCCTCGGTGAGCACGGGTGCGGGCACCCCTTCCTCGATGGCCGCGATAGACGTCCAACGGCCTTCACCGGAGTCCGACACGCGACCCGAGAACTCCGCCAGGTCACCTGACCGCGACAGTGCAAGCGCCGTCAGATCGAGGAGCCAGGAGCCGACGACGCTGCCGCGCCGCCACACTTCCGCGATCGCGGGCAGGTCGAAGTCGTACTGGTAGTACTCCGGATGCTCCAGGGGCGCCGTCTCCGCGTCCGCATCACGCTGGCGGAGCCCAGTGTCGGCGTGCTTGAGGATGTTCAGTCCCTCGGCGTAAGCGGCCATGAGGCCGTATTCGATGCCGTTGTGGACCATCTTTACGAAGTGGCCCGCCCCATTGGGGCCGCAGTGCAGCCAGCCGGATTCGCCGGGCACGAGATCCCCCGTGCGATCGCCGGTGCGGGGCGCTGAGTCGACGCCGGGCGCGACCGAGTCCCAGATGGGATCCAGTCGGTTCACGGCCTCGTCGTCGCCGCCGATCATGAGGGAGTAGCCGCGCTCCAGGCCCCAGACCCCGCCCGATGTGCCGCAATCGACGTAGTGAATCCCCTGAGGGCGCAGGGCGGCAGCACGTCGGATGTCGTCGCGGTAGTAGGAGTTGCCGCCGTCGATCATCGTGTCGCCCTGCTCAAGCAGCCCGCCGAGCTCGTCCACGACGGCCTGAGTGATGGCGCCTGCGGGAACCATGATCCAGACATTGCGGGGTGAATCCATTTTGGCCACGAGGTCTGCCAGGGATGTGGCGCCAACGGCCCCCTCAGACACGAGGGCGGCGACCGCTGCGGGATCCCTGTCGTAGACCACCGCCGAATGCCCGTCGCGCATGACCCGGCGCACGATGTTGGCGCCCATGCGGCCCAGTCCGATCATGCCCAATTGCATGGGCTTCGACGTCGTCATGGCGTCTTCCCTTCGTCAGGTGTCCGCGCCATCGGCGCGGAGTGTCCCTTGCGGCATACGGTGTACGACTCGCACACCGTAGTGCAAGGCTTCGTGCATGGACGCTACGGAATCAGCAGATCCTGCCCGCACACCAGCGTGGGGCCGCCTCCTGGAGCTCGCCCCTCCCATGCGCGAGAGGAGCCTGAGGACACTCTTCGCCCAGGAGCCTGATCGAGGGCCCGCGTGGACGGTGGAAGCCGCGGGGCTCCGGGTGGACTTCAGCAAGCAGCGCGTCACGCATGAGGTGATGGACGCCCTCCTCGAACTTGCCGTCGAGCGAGGAGTGCTCGCGCGGCGCGATGCAATGTTCTCGGGCGGGCACATCAACACCACGGAAGACAGAGCGGTCTTGCACACCGCTCTGCGCCTCCCGCCGGGGGCATCGCTCTACGTCGATGGGAGCGACGTGGCCGCCGAGGTCCATGACGTCCTCAGGAGGATGGCCGACTTCTCTGATCGCGTGCGCGCGGGGGAGTGGACGGGTGCCACAGGCCAACGGATCCGCAACGTCATCAACATCGGCATCGGCGGATCCGATCTCGGTCCCGCCATGGCCTACGGGGCTTTGCGCTACTACTCGGATCGCGACATGACCTTCAAGTTCGTGTCGAACGTCGACCCCACGGACATCACCGAGGCGCTCCGCGGACTCGACCCCGCACACACGCTCTTCATTGTCGCGTCCAAGACGTTCGGTACGCAGGAGACCCTGACCAACGCCAAGGCGGCACGCCAATGGATCGTTGACGCGCTGGGTGAGGGTGCGGTGGAGAAGCACTTTGTCGCGGTCTCCACGAACTCGGAGCGTGTTGCTGCCTTCGGTATCGACACCGACAACATGTTCGGCTTCTGGGACTGGGTAGGCGGCCGATACTCGATGGACTCGGCCATCGGACTGAGCACCATGATCGCTATCGGGCCTCAGCGCTTCCAGGAGATGCTCGACGGCTTCCACGCGATGGATCAGCATTTCCTCCACGCGGATCCGTCATCGAACCTCCCGCTGCGGATGGGCCTCATCGCGGTGTGGAATCGCGACTTCCTCGACATTCCGACCAACGCGGTGCTGCCCTACGCGCAGTTCCTCGCTCGCTTCCCGGCGTACCTGCAGCAACTCACCATGGAGAGCAACGGCAAGTCTGTGCGACTTGACGGCGCGCACGTGGACTACAACACGGGAGCGATCTACTGGGGTGAGGCGGGCACCAACGGGCAGCACTCGTTTTACCAGTTGCTTCACCAGGGGACCGAGATCGTGTCATGCGACTTCGTCCTCTTCGCACAAGCGCTGGAGCCCGTCTTCAACATGCAGGACATGCTCGCAGCCAATGCCCTTGCTCAGGCGGCCGTGCTCGCCTTCGGTCGCACGGCCGAAGAAGTGCGTGCGGACGGCACTCCCGAGGAACTCGTGCCCCATAAGGTGATGCCCGGCAATCGACCATCGACATTCATCCTGGCGGCCCGACTCGAACCCCACGCACTGGGCGCCCTCATCGCACTCTACGAGCACAGCGTCTTCGTGCAGGGGGCGATCTGGGGCATCGACAGCTTCGATCAGTGGGGCGTCGAACTCGGCAAGCAGATGGCGAACTCGATCCTGCCCGACCTTGAGGATGCTGATCGACCGCTCGACAGGGACTCCTCTACTGACGCGCTCATCCGCGCCTACCAAGCCATGAGCGCACGGGCGTGACTTGGCGAGGCAAGCGGGAAACGCGACCCGGGTCCGAGTGCGAGCGCTAGCTCCCGTCGGTGCCGCGCCGCCGTAGATAGCGCTCGAACTCTCGCGCAATGGCCTCGCCACTGGCCTCAGGCAGATCCGTCGTGTCGCGGGCCTCTTCGAGCTGACGCACGTAGTCCGCAACCTCTTCATCATCGGCGGCTAGCTCGTCCACGCCGATCTCCCAGGCGCGCGCTTCCTCCACCAGGTCGCCGAGAGGCACCGGCACGTCGAGCAGGTCCTCCACCCGGCGCACGAGTGCGAGGGTGGCCTTGGGGGATGGCGCCTGAGCCACGTAGTGGGGGACCGCAGCCCACAGGGACACCGAAGGCATTCCCCGTCGGGCGCACGCCTCCTGGAGCACGCCGACTATCCCCGTGGGGCCCTCGTAGTGAGAGGGCTCCACTCCGAGGCTCAGGGCCGTCCCCGGGTCGGTCGCGGTGCCGGTCACCGGCACAGGACGCGAGTGGGGGCTGTCGGAGAGGAGCGCACCCAGCGTCACCGAGAGTGTCACGCCGAGTTCCGCGGCAAGGCCGAGGATCTCCTCCGTGAACTGGCGCCAACGCATGTTGGGCTCGATGCCGTGCACGAGCACGACATCCCTGGTCGCGAGCGGCAGCCGCGCAATGTAGACGCGCGTCGTGGGCCAGGTGAGTCGGCGCACGCCCTCGTCATCGAAGGCGATCATGGGCCGGTTTACCTGGTAGTCGTAGTAGTCCTCGGGATCGATCTCCGCGAGCGGCGTCGCGTCCCAGACCCGGACGAGGTGATCGACCGCGTCGCTTGCGGAGTCGCCCGCGTCGTTCCATCCCTCGAAGGCTGCGACGAGGACCGGATCGACGAGCTCGGGCAGGGCCTCGAATTCGATCATGTGGCCACCTCCGGTCCCCGAGACGCGCGCCCCCGGCGCGATCACCCTATGTCACGGAGCCCGCCGATAGCCTCCATGCCCATGGACCTCCCCGCGGCCGTGCTTTTCGACCTCGACGGCACCCTGTTGGACTCCGAAGACCTGTGGTGGGACGCCGAGTGCCGGGTCGTCTCCAGCTGGGGTGGCACCTGGACGCGTGAGGACCAGGCGCACTGCCTGGGTGGGCCGCTCGAGCGCGTCACGACCTACATGGCCCGCCAGACGGGCTCACCCCACCCGCCTGAGCGCATCGGTGCCCACCTGCTTGCCGAGATGGAGTCGCTGCTGCGGGCAGGGGATCTCGAATGGCGCCCCGGGGCGCTGGAGCTTCTCACCGAGTGCCGCGCTGCCGGCGTACCCACCGCCCTCGTGTCGGCCTCCCACCGACGGCTGCTCGATGCCGTCGCCGATGCGGTTGCCGACCACCCGGGCATGCCCGATCCGGCATTCGACATCACCGTGGCGGGCGATGAGGTCGATCAGGGCAAGCCTCACCCGGAGCCGTACCTGGAGGCCGCGCGACGACTAGGCGTGCCCATCTCATCCTGCATCGTCATCGAGGACTCGCCGACCGGTGTCGCGTCGGGCCAGGCCAGTGGCGCGTATGTGCTTGCGGTGCCGCATCTCGTGGACATCCCGCCGCAGGAACGCCGACACGTGGTGGCATCGCTCGAGGGCGTGACTCTGGACGACCTGCGTGACTGGGTTAGCCTCCCCGGATGACCGGCGACCGCGCTTTCTCCCCGGGTGACATCGTGCAGATCACCGACGACCGCGGACGTCACCACACCCTCGTCCTGCAGCCGGGGGCGACATTCCACACCCATCGAGGCTCGATCAGTCACGACGATCTCCTTGGCCGTCCCGAGGGCATCGTCGTCACCACTACGGGGGGTACGCGGTACGTCGCCCTGCGCTCCCTGCTGGAGGACTTCGTCCTGTCCATGCCGCGAGGCGCCGCCGTCATCTACCCGAAGGACGCTGCGCGTATCGCCATGCTTACGGGCCTGCGCCCCGGATGGTCGGTGCTCGAGGCGGGTGCAGGGTCGGGCGCGCTCACCTGCACGCTCATCCAGACGGTTGGCGCTCATGGCCGCGTCGTGTCGTGTGAGCGTCGCCCGGACTTCGCCGAAACCGCGCGCGCCAATGTGACGCGCTGGTTCGGCACTGCACCGGATTCCTGGACCCTGCACGTCGGCGATCTCGCGGACCGCCCCTGGGATCCCGAGCTGACCGGCTCATTCGACGCGGTCGTGCTCGACATGCTCGATCCCTGGGAGCATCTTGACACCGTGGCCGCGGCATTGCGTCCAGGCGGCGTTCTGGTCGTCTATGTCGCAACCACGACGCAACTGTCGCGCGTTGCCGAGGACCTGCGTTCCCATGGACGGTGGACGGAGCCGCGCGCCGAGGAATCCTTGGTCCGCACCTGGCATCTCGAGGGCCTCGCCGTGCGCCCGGATCACCGCATGGTGGGTCACACGGGCTTCCTGCTCACGTCCCGTCGTCTCGCCGACGGGACAGTGGCGCCCCCCCGCCGCCGGCGCCCGGCCAAGGGAATGACCGGGGGCGCGCCAGGCTCGTGACGGGCGTGGGGCGCCCGCTCTAGGTAGGGTCGAGGAATCGGCACCGACCAGGGAGGCGTGGCATGAGCGAGCACGAGGCTGCGATGCGCACCCCTGAGGAACGCCTGCGCGTGCTGGAGTCCGAGCTGGCCGCAGCTCAGGCGCACAACGGCAGGCTCGTAGCCACCCTGCGCGACGCCCGCGAGCAAATCGTGGCGCTCAAGGCCGAGGTGGATCGCCTTGCGGAGCCGCCCGGCAGTTACGGCGTCTTCCTCTGCCGCCTGGACGACGGTTCGCTCGATGTCGCGGTCGCTGGACGCAAGATGCGACTCGTTGCCTCGCCGGACGTCGACGCCACCGGCCTCCAGCCGGGCCAGGAGGTCATGCTCAACGAGGCGCTCAATGTCGTGGGGGTGCGCGATTTCGAACGCATCGGCGAGATCGTCATGCTCAAGGAGCTCCTCGCCGACGGGGAGCGGGCCCTGGTCGTCGGCCGCGCCGACGAGGAGCGCGTGGTCGGCCTCGCTGAACCCCTTCGGCAGCGGACACTGCGCGCGGGCGATTCGCTGCTCATGGAGCCGCGAAGCAGCTACGTCTTCGAGGTGATCCCCAAGTCCGAGGTCGAGGAGCTTGTGCTCGAGCAGGTACCCGACGTCGACTACGCCGACATCGGAGGCCTCGGCAGTCAGATCGACGCCATCAAGGACGCCGTTGAGTTGCCCTTCCTGCATCCGGAGCTCTTCGAAGAGCACCGCCTCGCTCCGCCCAAGGGAATCCTGCTCTACGGTCCGCCCGGCTGCGGCAAGACGCTCATTGCAAAGGCGGTTGCCAATTCACTTGCCAAGAAGGTGGCGGAGCGGACGGGACGCCAAGAGGGGCGGTCCTACTTCCTCAACATCAAGGGCCCGGAGCTGCTGAACAAGTACGTCGGCGAGACCGAGCGTCACATCCGTCTCGTCTTCCAGAGGGCGCGCGAGAAGGCATCCGAGGGGATGCCCGTCATCGTCTTCTTCGACGAGATGGACTCGCTTTTCCGCACGCGCGGTTCCGGCGTGTCCAGTGACGTCGAGAACACGATCGTGCCCCAGCTCCTGAGCGAGATCGACGGTGTCGAGAGCCTTGAGAACGTCATCGTCATCGGTGCGTCCAACCGCGAGGACATGATCGACCCAGCGATCCTGCGCCCCGGTCGCCTCGACGTGAAGATCAAGATCCAGCGTCCGGACGCCGAGGCCGCACGCGACATCCTCAGCAAGTACCTCACCCCTGATCTGCCCCTGCATTCGGAGGATCTCGGCGAGCACGGGGGCGACGCCGAGGCCACCTGCGCCGCAATGATCCAACGCGCCGTCGAACGGATGTACTCCGAGGACGACGACAATCGCTTCCTCGAGGTCACCTACGCCAACGGAGACAAGGAGGTCCTTTACTTCAAGGACTTCAACTCCGGGGCCATGCTGGAGAACATCGTCGCGCGTGCCAAGAAGATGGCGATCAAGGACTATCTCGACTACGGGCAGAAGGGCATACGCGTCCAGCACATGCTGACCGCCTGCGTCGATGAGTTCCGCGAGAACGAGGACCTTCCCAACACGACCAATCCGGACGATTGGGCACGGATCTCGGGCAAGAAGGGCGAGCGCATCGTCTTCATTAGGACGCTGATTCAGGGCAAGCAGGGCACAGAGGCTGGGCGCCTCATCGATACCGTGCCCAACACCGGCCAGTACCTCTGATCGCGGGTAACGCAATGAGCGTGCACCGTGTCATGGGTATCGAGACGGAGTACGGAATCAGCGTTCCGGGCCATCCTCATGTCAATGCGATGACCACGTCGTCGGCGGTGGTGACGTCCTACAGGGGAGTCGCCGTCGGCGATCGGCGGAGCAGGGCTCGCTGGGACTTCGACGAGGAGCATCCGCTGCGCGATGCTCGCGGGTACGACATGTCGCGGGCAGAGGCCGACCCGAGCCAGCTCACGGACGAGGATCTCGGGCTGGCAAACCTGATTCTCACCAATGGCGCCCGCCTCTACGTCGACCATGCGCATCCGGAGTTCTCGAGCCCGGAGGTGACGAACCCTCTCGATGCCGTGCTGTGGGACCGAGCGGGCATGGAGATCATGGCGGACGCCGCGGCGGTCGCGACGCAGTCAGGGCCCTTCACGATCCAGCTCTACAAGAACAACACGGACAACAAAGGCGCGTCGTACGGATGCCATGAGAACTACCTCATGCGTCGCGCTACGCCTTTCGCCGACATCGTGCGCGACCTCACCCCGTTCTTCGTCACCCGGCAGGTCTTCGCCGGAGCGGGCAGGGTCGGTCTAGGGCAGGAAGGCAGGGAGCCGGGATTCCAGCTCTCGCAGCGCGCCGACTTCTTCGAGGTCGAGGTCGGCCTGGAGACCACGCTCAAACGCCCGATCATCAACACCCGGGATGAGCCCCATGCGGACCCCGAGAGGCACCGCAGGCTCCACGTGATCGTCGGGGATGCCAACCTCTCCGAGGCGGCCACCTATCTCAAGATGGGAAGTGCCTCGTTGGTGCTGGCCATCATCGAGGCGGGTGGCTTGCGCCAGGACCTTGTCCTGGCGGACCCCGTACGCGAGATCCACGCCGTATCCCACGATCCCTCTCTTACCCATCGGCTCACCCTCCGCGATGGGCGTCGTATGACCGCCCTGGAAATCCAGCGCGCCTATCTCGAAGCAGCGTCGGACCTTGCCGAGAAGCAGGCGATTGCCGGCGTCGATGCGCAGACCGCCGACATCCTGCATCGTTGGGATCGAGTGCTGGCCGATTTGGCCGAGGATCCACGACTAGCCGCCGATCGTGTCGACTGGTCGGCGAAGCTGAGCCTGCTCGATGGGTACCGCCGTCGTGATGGTCTTGAGTGGGGGAGTGCCCGGCTTGAGCTCATCGATCTGCAGTACGCCGACATTCGCCCGGAGCGAGGCCTGGCGCTGCGCCTGGAGGCTTCGGGGCGCCTGGAGCGTCTGACGACGGTGCCCGACGTCGATCGGGCGCGCGATCATCCGCCGACGGACACACGGGCGTACTTCCGCGGTGAATGCCTGCGGCGGTACGGCGATGCCGTTGCCGCCGCGTCGTGGGACTCCGTCATTTTCGATATCCCCGGCCAGGACGCGCTCCAGCGCGTGCCGACCCTCGAGCCGGTCCGGGGGACGCGAGACCACGTGGGCAGCCTCCTGGACTCCGCGGGTAGCGCCGAGGAGCTCCTTGAGGCGCTACGAGCTCAGTGAGGCCCGGGCGCTTCGATGCCAATGAGTGTTCCTGGGCCGTGGCGTGCGCAGACGGCACGGACGCTCCTCGGCGTCTAGGGTGTAGGCATGAGCAGTCAGGACAGCCAGCGTCGCTCCTCCCGCACGGGGCAGGACGAGCACGAGGAGGTCGTCCTCCCCGAGCGCGCCCCCAGTGACATCGACGCGGATGTGGACGCGATTCTCGACGAGATCGACGAGGTCCTCGAGGAGAATGCTGAGGAGTTCGTCAAGTCCTTCGTCCAGAAGGGCGGCCAGTGACGTCCGATCGAGTCCGTGGGTTGCCCCAGTCCTACATGGCCCATGGCTCGTCTTTTGCGGACTTTCTCGCAGACACCGGACTGGTGCCGGCCCGGGTGTCCGCCGGCGAGGGCGTCATCCAGGTGCCGCATGCCACGACGATCGTCGCGCTAGCGACGTCGGACGGCGTTGTCATGGCGGGCGATCGTCGAGCGACAATGGGCAACATCATCGCTCAGCGCGACATCGAGAAGGTCTTTCCCGCTGACGAGCACTCCGTGGTCGGCATCGCAGGTGCCGCCGGTGTCGCTGTGGAGTTGGTGAGGCTCTTCCAGGTGGAGCTCGAGCACTACGAGAAGATCGAGGGCCTGCCCCTGTCGCTCGATGGCAAGGCGAACCGCCTGGCGACGCTTCTGCGCGGCAACCTCGGGATGGCCATGCAGGGTCTGGCGGTGGTGCCACTGTTCGCGGGCTACGACCTAGACCGCGACCGCGGGCGGATCTTCTCCTACGACGTCACGGGCGGTCGCTATGAGGAACGCGATCATCACGCCGTGGGCTCCGGCTCGGTCTTCGCCCGGGGCTCCTTGAAGAAGCTCTACCGCAGTGGGATGTCCGGCGAGGACGGGGTCATGGCTGCCGTGGAGGCCCTCTACGACGCCGCCGACGATGACTCGGCGACGGGTGGGCCTGACCTCACTCGGCGGATCTTCCCCGTGATCGCCGTCGCGGAAGCCGACGGCGTGCGGATGCTTGCCGATGAGGAAGTGGGTGCAGTGGTCGAGCGCGTCGTCGGTGCCCGACTCACGAGCCCTGACGGGCCTACGGCCCCCCTGCCGGGAGCTGCGCGATGAGCGTGCCCTTCTATGTGTCTCCCGAGCAGATCATCAAGGACAAGGCTGACTACGCCCGCAAGGGCATCGCACGGGGCCGGAGTGTCGTCGTCCTCCAGTACGACGGGGGAATTCTCTTCGTGGCCGAGAACCCCTCGCGGTCGCTGCACAAGATCTCGGAGATCTACGACCGAATCGGTTTCGCAGCGGTCGGGAAGTACAACGAGTTCGAGAATCTGCGTGTCGCGGGCGTGCGCCTCGCGGACATGCGCGGCTACGCCTACGACCGTCGCGATGTGAACGGGCGCAGCCTCGCCAACGCCTACGCCCAGACGCTCGGCTCGATCTTCACTGAGACCACCAAGCCCTACGAGGTCGAACTCGTGGTGGCTGAAGTGGGTCACGACCCCGATCAGGACGAAATTTACCGCCTGACCTTCGACGGGTCCGTGGCGGACGAGCACGGCTATGTCGCGATGGGTGGGCAGGCCGAGGAGGTTGCCGAGGCGCTGGGTGGCTCATGGCGACCGGCGATGACCCTGGAGGAGGCCGTGCGTGCCGCCGTCGCGGCCCTCGGGGCACCCGGCGGGGCTACTCCAGGCCCCGATCAACTCGAGGCTGCGGTGCTCGAGCGGAGCCGACCGCGACGAACCTTTCGCCGGCTGAGCGCCGATCGGCTCGCGGGGATGCTCGGTGTCGCGCGCCCGTCGCCGCCGCCCGCTGGTGTCGCTGAGTCGCCGGATCTGCCCGCCGTCGGGGGCGAGGGGACCTAGTCGTGGACCGGCGCATCTACGGGATCGAGACCGAGTACGGGATCACGTGCACCTTCCGCGGTCAGCGTCGGCTCAGTCCTGATGAGGTTGCGCGTTACCTCTTCAGGCGTGTGGTGTCATGGGGGAGGAGCAGCAATGTGTTCCTCCGCAACGGGTCCCGCCTCTACCTCGATGTGGGCAGTCATCCGGAGTATGCAACCGCAGAGTGCGATGACGTAATCCAGCTGATCACTCATGACCGGGCGGGCGAGCGGATCCTCGAAGGACTGCTCGTGGACGCGGAGAAGCGCCTCCACGATGAGGGCATCGCGGGAGACGTCTACCTCTTCAAGAACAACACCGATAGCGCCGGCAACTCCTACGGATGCCATGAGAACTACCTCGTGGCGCGTCACGGGGAATTCCAGAGGCTTGCCGACTCGATCCTGCCGTTCCTGGTCTCCAGGCAGGTGATCTGCGGCGCAGGCAAGGTGCAGCAGACGCCTCGCGGCGCTGTCTACTGCATCAGCCAGCGGGCCGATCACATCTGGGAAGGCGTGTCCAGCGCCACGACACGGAGCCGGCCGATCATCAACACCCGAGATGAGCCCCACGCTGACGCAGAGCGCTACCGCCGGCTGCACGTCATCGTCGGGGACTCCAACATGAGTGAGACCACGACGCTCCTCAAGGTCGCTTCAGCTGATCTCGTGCTTCGCATGCTGGAGTCGGGTGTCGTCCTCCGCGATCTCACCCTCGAGAATCCCATCCGCGCGATTCGCGAGATCAGCCACGATCCCACCGGTAGGCGTACCGTGCGCTTGGCCAATGGGCGGGAGCTCACCGGGCTGCAGATCCAGTCGGAGTACTACGAAAAGGCGCGGGATTTCGCGGACCGGCAAGGACTGGCGGACGACCCCGGCGGCGTGTACGCGCGCTGCCTTGACCTGTGGGAGCGGACCCTCAAGGCGGTGGAGACCCAGGACCTCTCCGGGATCCAGGAGGAGGTCGACTGGGTGATCAAGATGACGATGATCGATCGCTACATGGCCAAGCATGGCCTCACCCTCTCCGATCCCCGTATCGCCCAACTCGACCTGGCGTACCACGACGTGACGCGCTCGCGTGGTCTCTTCTACCTCCTGGAGCGTCACGGAAAGGCAGCGCGGGTCACGCACGAGCCGGCGGTGTTCGAGGCGAAGTCAATTCCCCCTCAGACGACCCGTGCACGCCTCCGGGGCGAGTTCATCCGGCGGGCCCAGGAGCGCAAGCGGGACTTCACCGTCGACTGGGTGCATCTCAAGCTCAATGACCAAGCACAGCGGACAGTCCTCTGCAAGGACCCGTTTGCCAGCGTCGACGAGCGTGTCGAGAAGCTCATCGCGAGCATGTGACGCGGGCGCCTACTAGGGTGAGGCGCATGAAACTCCCCGCCGTTGTGTGCGCCGCTGCCCTCGCCTCCGCTGCCCTGGCCGGATGCGGCTCCAGCGGATCGGATGCGTCATCCACGTCAGCGCCCCCCACTTCTGCCACTCCCGTGGGCGGTCCGTGGGCTACGAGCGACTGCTCCATGATCGCGCCTCCGGTGACCGGGGCATCCGCTCCCGAGGGCGCGGTTGTTGAAGGCGAGGTGGCGACGACGACTGACGTCGCGACGGCCCCCGTGGTCGCGGTGCTCGAAGGCGCGGTGCCCGTTACCAGCCTGGTGATCTCCGATGTCGTCACGGGCTCGGGCAGCGAGGTGGCCGCGGGCGCAACGGTGACGGTCGAGTATTGCGGTGTTGGCCTGGCTTCGGGCACGGTCTTCGACTCCTCATGGGCGCGCGGCGAGCCGGCCACGTTCCCGCTTGCGGGGGTCATCGCCGGATGGCAGGACGGCATCCCTGGCATGCAGCCGGGAGGCCGTCGTCTTCTCGTCATCCCAGCGGACCTGGCCTACGGCGAGCAGCCTCCGCCCGGGTCGGGCATCGCCCCCGGGGAGTCCCTGGTGTTCGTGGTCGACCTGGTGTCCAGCCCGTAGCATCGCCCGCGCACGAACTGTGCGACGAGCCCAGTCCCAGCCCTGTCCCCACGATCGCCAGCAGGCGAGGAGGTCCCATGTCCGAGAAGCCCGAGATCGAGTTCATCGAAGGACCGCCCCCGGTGGAGCTGGTCATCACCGATCTGGTGGTCGGTGACGGCGCCGAGGCAACCCCGGGTGCACAGGTTCTCGTGCACTACGTCGGTGTTGACTTCGAGACTGGGGAGCAGTTCGACGCTTCGTGGGATCGGGGCGAGCCCATCCGATTCCCGCTCGCGGGCCTCATTGCCGGATGGCAGGACGGCATTCCCGGTATGCGCGTGGGCGGGCGCCGTCAGCTCGTGATCCCGCCCGCACTCGCCTACGGCGAGTCCGGGGCGCATCGCCTCGCGGGTCGCACCCTGGTCTTCGTGATCGATCTTCTCGCCGTGGGCTGATCGCGCAGATGGCGACCGATCGGACGGAGCGCCTGCTCAATCTGGTCATCTGCCTCCTTGGAGCGCGCAGACCGGTGAGCCGTGCGTCGTTGCGCGAGGGAATCCCGGGGTACGCCGAGGCCGTGAGCGATGAGTCCTTCGAGCGGATGTTCGAGAGGGACAAAGACGAGCTGCGCCAGATGGGAATTCCCATCGAGACGGTCGTCAACGTCCAGGGCGAGGTCGAGGGCTACCTCATCGACCAGACGTCCTACGCCATGCCCGCGATCGACTTCGACGCAGCGGAGCAGGCAGTGCTGGGCCTCGCCGCGCGTGCGTGGAGTGAGGCGGCCCTCGCCGCGGAGGCGGGAGCCGCCTTGCGCAAGATCGAGGCGGCCACGGGGGAGAGGTGGTCTCCGCTCATCCCTGGTAGGCCGGCAGCGGGCGAAGAAGCGCTGCCCATGCTGTGGGAGGCCATCCGCTCGCGCAGTGCCGTTCGATTCGACTACCTCGCACGCGGGCGCGAAGCTGCGGAGGAGCGCGTCGTCGAGCCATGGGCTACGGCTTATCGCGAGGGCGCCTGGTATCTCGTTGGTCTGAGTCGTGAGCGGGGCGCGGGCCGAGCGTTCCGCCTGTCTCGCATCCAGGGGGTTGTGTCTCGCCTGCGCGACCAGTGCGCCCCTGGCGACCGCACCGAGATCGAGCGACTCCTTGAAGAGTTGGTCGAGCCCGAGACGCGAGGGACCGCACGAGTCCTCCTCCCAGAGAGCGGGGCAGCTCGGCTCCGAGGGGCGGCACGGGCGTGCGGAGATGGGGCCTGGGAAGTCGACTACACCGACATGGCGATCCTGGTGGCGGATGTGATCGAGTCCGGCGGCACCATCCTCGAACCTGAGGAAGGGGCGCGGGAGCAACGGCGTGCTCTGGCCGCCGTCATCGAGCGTCACGGCGGCACAGATGCGTGAGACCGCAGCCGCGCGGCTGTCGCGCCTCCTCGCGCTCGTGCCGTGGCTCGAGCAGCACCCGGGCGTATCCATCTCCGATACCGCCGCACACTTCGGCGTGGCCGTTTCGGAACTCGAGCAGGACCTGTGGCTCACCATTTGCTGCGGGCTTCCGGGCCACGGTCCTGATCAGCTCATCGACATCCAGTTCTGGGACGAGGACGGCAGCATCCACGTCATCGATGCGCAGACGCTGGACCGCCCCCTGCGCCTGAGCCCTGCAGAAGCCATGTCGCTGCTCGTGGGGCTTCGGCTCCTGGCGCAGGTCCCCGGTGACCATGACCGAGCAGCATTGGCGAGCGCCACGGCAAAGTTGGAGGCCGCTGCGGATGTCGCACAGGGAGCGGCCTACGTGCTCGAGGATTCGCTCGAGGCGACAGCAACCGAGCTCACCCGTGCCATCTCCGAAGCGCGGCTCGTGCGACTCGTCTACGCCGGTGCGAGTCGTGATGAGGTGACTGAACGGGTCGTCGAACCGACCGAGATCGTCCGATATGGCGGGAGGTCCTACCTCGCGGCACTGTGCCGTGAGGCGGGGGCACAGCGGACCTTCCGGCTCGACCGCATGCGCTCCGTCGAGGTGCTCGACGAGACGGTGCCGGCGCCGACAGCCCCCACCGCCGATCGACCGAGCGTGGCACCGACGGAGGGCGTGTCCGTGCGCGTGAGGGTCTGGCCACGGTCCCACTGGCTGCTGGAGACCTTTGACGCAGCCGATGTCGTCCAGGAGGGCGACGTATGGGAGGCATCCCTGGTCGTCGCCAACCCCGCCTGGCTGGTGAGGATCGCGATGGGGCAGGCCGGGGGAATCGAGGTCCTGGCGCCGGAGGAGGTGCGGGCGCAGTTGCACGATGCGGCCCGGTCGGCCCTGGACCGCATGCCCTAGGGCCTGCCGCCTGCGCCGAGAGTCCCGAAGCCGGGTGCTTGGGCCCCTGGGGGGTTACCATGGCGGGACGCGCGACGAAAGGTGCTCCGATGCCGTTCAATCTCAGGGGACCCGAGCTATTGGTGCTCGTCCTCATCATCCTGCTCCTCTTCGGCGCCAAGCGTCTGCCCGATGTGGCCCGCGGGATGGGACGGTCCCTGCGCATCTTCAAGGCCGAGACGAAGGACCTTCAGGGTGCGGATGACACCGAGGCCCCGGACGCGCCGGCAGCAGTCGAGGGCGCTGCCCCGCAGGCCACCCTGCCGCCGGCACCTGCTGCCGAGGGGGCCCCTGCTCCTGCCAAGCCCCAGGCCGAGCGCGCCGAGAGCTGAGCCGTGGCCGCTCCGCCGGAGACGAGCCCACGGCGCCGCCGCAAGGGCACCGGCGACGACGCGTCGATGCCACTCGTCGAGCACCTGCGGGAGCTGCGGAGCCGTCTGGTCAAGGCATCATTGGCGATCGTCGCCGGGATGGTCGTCGGGTGGATCTATTACGACGCGATATTCGCGTGGCTGTCCGCGCCTTTCGAGGCGGTCGTCAACCAGGCCCGCGCCGAGGGCCGTGACATCACGCTGGCGCTCACGGGCGTGGCTGATCCCTTCGTGCTCCAGCTCCAGATTGCCGCGGTGACGGGCCTCCTGCTGTCGTCGCCCGTGTGGCTTTACCAGCTCTGGCGTTTCGTCACGCCCGGCCTGCGACGTCACGAGCGCCGCTGGGCCATCGGTTTCGTGGTCGTGGCCGTGCCGCTCTTCGGGGCGGGAGTCATGCTCGCCTACGTCGTACTGCCCTACGGCCTTGAACTCCTCTTCGGATTCACTCCGCAGAACGTGGAAAACATCGTCGCCGTCGACCGCTATCTCTCCTTCTTCATTCGCATGGTGATCGTCTTCGGCGTGGGATTCCTGGCACCGCTCATGCTGGTGCTTCTCAACTTCGCGGGAATCCTCACCGGCAAGCGGCTCCTGTCGTGGTGGCGCTGGATCATCTTCATCGTCTTCATCTTCTCGGCTGTCGCCACGCCGACGGGTGATCCGATCAACATGTTGCTTCTGGCGGGTCCGATTCTCTTCCTCATGACGATCGCGATCGGCATTTGCCTCGCCAATGACAAGCGTCGGGCGCGCAAGGGCGATCCGGCGTACGACGAATGGGACGACGACGCGGCGTCTCCACTCGAGTCCGCGGACCAGGACTAGCCCCCCGTGCCGCTCACGCTGGTGGCGAACCCCTCCTCGGGACGGGGTCGGGTGGGTCGCATGCTGCCGGAGATGCGGTCGGTCCTGGCCGAGCAAGGTCTCGAGGCCCGGATCGTCGTCTCCCGGGACGCCGATGACCTCCGACGCCACGTGCGCAGTGTCCGCGAGGCCGGGGACGAGCGCGTCATCGTCTGCGGGGGAGACGGGACATTGCACCTTGCTGCCCAGGAGCTTGCCGGTGGTGACACGGCCCTGGGGATCGTCCCGGCCGGTACCGGAGACGATAACGCGCGGACCCTGGGCATCCCGAGGGGCGACGTTGCGGCTGCGACCCGACTCGCGGCCACGGGACCCGTGACGCGCATCGACCTCGGACACGTCGTGGTCGCCGACGGCACCGAACGAGTCTTCCTGGGGGTGCTCTCATCCGGGTTCGATTCCCTGGTCAACGAGCGTGCCAACGTGATGACCTGGCCGAACGGCAATGCCCGCTACGTCGTCGCGATCCTGGGCGAGCTTCGCACGTTCCGTCCAGTGCCCTATCGGGCAAGCCTGGACGGTAGGCCCGTCCAGGGGGAGGCGATGCTCGTCGCGGTGGGCAACGGCATCTCCTACGGAGGCGGCATGCGCGTGTGTCCTGACGCTGCGCCTGACGACGGACTCCTCGACGTGACCTGGCTGCACGGCGTAGGCAAGGCGACGTTCCTCCGGGTCTTTCCCCAGGTCTTCAGCGGGAGCCATGTGCGCTCGCCCTATGTGTCTACGACGCGGGCGGCGTCGATCGAGCTCGATGCGCCCGGACAGCTCGCCTACGCTGACGGGGAGAGGGTGGGACCGCTACCAGCGCTCATCACGGTCCAGCGCGGGGCACTGCCCGTCGTACGAGGCGTCCCGGGCGCGTAGCCTGTCGGGGTGTCCCGACCGAGGTCCGAGCCGGCCCCGGCCGAGCGTCACGCGGCAGCGCGCGAACGCTCCCTGCTGGGGGATTTCCCGGACCTGTACCCCTTCGGGCTCGATGACTTCCAGCGTCAGGGGTGCCTGGCACTGGCGCGTGGTCACAGCGTCCTCGTCGCAGCCCCCACCGGTGCCGGCAAGACGGTCGTGGGGGAGTTCGCGGTCCACGAGGCACTGCGGACCGGCCGGAAGTGCTTCTACACCACGCCCATCAAGGCCCTGTCGAACCAGAAGTTCCACGACCTCGCGGCGCGTTACGGCCAAGACCGCGTCGGCCTCCTCACCGGCGACAACTCGATCAACGGCGAGGCCCCCGTCGTCATCATGACCACCGAGGTGCTCCGCAACATGCTCTACGCGGACTCCACGACTCTCGACCAGCTCGGCTTCGTGGTCATGGACGAGGTGCACTATCTTGCGGACCGCTTCCGAGGACCGGTATGGGAAGAGGTGATCATCCACCTACCCGAAGGGGTTCTGCTCGCCGCTCTTTCTGCAACCGTGAGCAACGCGGAGGAATTCGGTGAGTGGCTGGGCACGGTTCGGGGCACGACTGACGTGATTGTCGACGAGCACCGGCCCGTCCCCCTGTGGCAGCAGGTCATGGTGGGGGAGCGGTTGCTCGATCTCTTTGTCGATGAAGCTCACCATCGTGTAAACCCCGAGTTGTTGCGCATCGCGAAGGAGTCGGCGCGGTGGCCGGAGCAGCGTCGTCGCGGGCGCCGCCCATCGAGAGACAGGCTCACCCCATGGCGTACGGATGTCGTCACCGAACTGCACGACGATCACCTTCTGCCAGGCATCACCTTCATCTTCAGCCGCGCGGGATGCGACGCGGCGGTCCAGCAGTGCCTGTCGGCGGGACTCATGCTCACCTCGCCCGAGGAACGCCGTGAGATCGAGGCCACCGTCGAGTCGCGTACCGCTGACCTGCCCCATGAGGATCTCGGCGTCCTGGGGTTCGACACCTGGCGTGAGGGATTGCGCCGGGGCGTTGCCGCGCATCACGCCGGCCTCCTTCCGCTGTTCAAGGAGGTCGTCGAGGACCTCTTCCAGCGAGGCCTGGTCAAGATGGTGTTCGCCACCGAGACCCTTGCGTTGGGCATCAATATGCCTGCGCGCACCGTGGTCCTCGAGCGTCTCGTCAAATGGAATGGCGAAAACCACGTCGACATCACGCCGGGGGAGTACACGCAGCTCACCGGCCGTGCCGGCCGACGCGGCATCGATGTCGAGGGTCACGCGGTCGTCGTCTGGCATCCGGGCCTGGACCCACAGGCACTTGCTGGTCTTGCGTCCACACGCACCTACCCGCTCCGCTCGAGCTTCCGTCCGTCGTACAACATGGCCGTAAGCCTCATCAAGCGCATGGGCCGGACTCTCGCCCGCGACATCCTGGAGACGTCATTTGCACAGTTCCAGGCCGACAGGGGCGTCGTGGCACTTGCGGCGCAGGTGAGGCGCAATGACGAAGCCCTCGAGGGCTACCGCGAGGCACTGCAGTGTCACCTGGGCGACTTCGAGGAATACGCCGCCCTTCGACGGGAACTGAGCGACATTGAGCGCGGGACGGCCAAGGCGCGGGGGGCTCGAGACCGTGCGGCCGTCGAGGATTCCCTTCGCTCCCTGCGCCTGGGAGACGTCATTGCTCTTCCGGCGGGCCGGCGTGTCTCACCAGCGATCGTCGTGGCGGTCGATGATGCCGGGCTGGGTGCCCCGCCGCGCGTCACCCTTGTGACCCTGGACCGCCAGGTTCGTCGACTGGGCTCAGGAGAGGTGCACGCCGTGCTGCCCGTGGTCGGTCGGCTTCGCGTGCCCAAGGGCTTCTCGCCGCGATCGGCCTCGGAGCGCAAGGCCTTGGCCGAGCGACTGCGGGGATTCGTCGATGAGGCCGCAGCCGCACGACCGGCGCGGCGTGCACGCGCAGACGACACGGACGAGGCAAGTGACATCCGCAGGCAACTGCGACAGCATCCCTGCCACGGATGTGCGGAGCGAGAGGCACATGCGCGCTGGGCCGAGCGTTATTTCCGGCTCGCGCGGGAGACCGAGTCGTTGCAGCGGCGCGTGGACTCGCGCACGACAAGCGTGGCACGCCAGTTCGACCGCATCTGCGATTTGCTGCTGGATACCGGCTACCTCGATGGCGAACCGGCAGCACCGCAAGTCACCCCACGCGGAGACCTGCTTGCCGGCATCTACTCGGACGCCGATCTCCTCGTGGCCCAGGCGATCACCGAGGGGATGTGGGATGGCCTTGGCCCACCCGAGCTGGCAGCGATGGCCGGTGCCGTGGTCTATGAAGGCCGACAGCGCGAGGACAGCCCTCGCCTCCCCGGAGGGCGCGTGCGCGAGGCTGCGCTCGCCTTCGCCGACCTCGCACGGGAACTGGCCGAGGTCGAGTCCCGATTCGGTGTGCCCACGACCAGAGATCTTGACCTGGGATTCGTCTGGCCCGTCCACGCGTGGGCACAGGGCGGCCGGCTCGCCACCATCCTCGCGGACTCCGAGATGGCAGCGGGCGACTTCGTCCGCTGGTGTCGTCAGGCCATCGACCTACTCGATCAGATCCGTGAAGCGGTGCCCCGTGAGCATCCGCTTCACGCAAATGCCAGACGTGCGCGCGACCTGATCGATCGGGGGATCGTGTCCTACTCGGCCACAGCCTGAAGGGCTGCGACTAACCGGCGCGCGGGTGCCTGCACGCCCCATGTCTCGGCAAGCGCCATGCCGTCCTCGGGCGAGAGCGGCATCTCCGTCGACAGGACGCTGCGTCCTGGGCTGGGGGAGAGGCGCACGACGCGCTCGGCGTCGAGCAGATGCTCGCGGGCATCCAGGAGTCGCTGGCGCACCGACGGCGTCATGGGCCGCCCGCTCGACGGGTCCTGTGCAGCGGCGAGAATGCCGTGCAGGTCGCCGTACGCCGCGACGAGGACCTGGGCGGTCTTGTCACCGATGCCGCGCGCGCCGGGGAGTCCGTCGGACGGATCACCGCGGAGGATGGCTAGGTCGGCGTACTGCCTCGGCGAAACTCCGAATCTCTCGGCGGCCGTCGTCGGATCTATCGTCACCCAGGGCTTGCCCCCGCGGCTTGCGGAGCTGCCGCCGGTGAAGAGGAGCGTCACGCGGTCGTCCACGAGCTGGACGAGGTCGCGGTCCCCGGAGGCGATGTCGACGGGGCCGGGCCACTGGGCGCTCAGGTCGGCGATCACGTCGTCAGCCTCTGCCTCGGGTGCACCCACGACTGCCACGCCGAGGGCGGGAAGGAGCTCGCGCAGGAGATCGACCTGCGGTGCGAGGGTGTCGGGCACCTCCTCGACCACTTCCCCTCCGTCGGTCCCGCGTGCCGCGGCGTCATCCGCGACCCTATGGGTCTTGTAGGAGGGGATCAGGTCCACGCGCCACTGGGGCCGCCAGTCGTCATCCCAGCACGCGATCACGCGAGCGCTGCCGCGCGCGGAGACCATCGCGGCCACGGTGTCGAGCACGCCGCGCACCGCGTTGACGGGCGTGCCGTCCGGGGCGACGAGCGTCTCAGGGAGAGCGAAGTACGAGCGGTAATACAGCGACGCGGTGTCCAGAAGCAGAGCGGTCGACGGCAGTTCGGGCACGAGCCATGGTCCCGCGACCCGCGTGCGGAGGCTTCCCGGGGTAGCGTTCCTCCCATGGCTTCTCCCCATCCAGGCCCCGGGCATGGCACACCTGCGACCGAGGTGCGTGAGCGGCTCTCTCGCGCGGCGCGTCTTGCTGCGGATGCCGGCTGGGATGCCCTGCTCATCACCCCGGGCCCGGACCTGCGCTATCTCGTGGGCTACGACGCGGTCCCGCTAGAGCGCCTCACGTGCCTCGTGGTGCCGGCCTCAGGAGACCCCGTCCTCGTGGCCCCGCTCCTCGAGAGGCCCGCTGCGGCTGCGAGCCCTGTCGGTGCTGCCGGTATCGACATCCGCACCTGGGGTGAGACGGACGACCCGTATCGCCTCGTCGCCGACCTGCTCCCTGGCTTGAGTCGCGTGGGCGTCGACGATCACATGTGGGCGGTGAAGGCCCTGAGTCTCCGGGCGGCTATGCCGGATGCCGAGCAGTACGCCGCCGGGGCTGTGCTGTCGCACATGCGCATGCGCAAGTCACCCGATGAGGTCGCCGCGCTGCTGGGCGCCGGCGGTGCGATCGACGAGGTGCACGCGGCCGTGCCGGCCTTGCTTCGGCCGGGACGCACGGAGCGCGAGGTCGGTCGAGACATCGCCGCGCTGATTCTCGAAGCGGGCCATGTCACGGCGGACTTCGTGATCGTGGCCTCAGGGCCCAATGGAGCGAGCCCGCACCACGAGGTCTCCGACCGGGTGATGCAGCCCGGGGACCCGGTCGTGGTCGATATCGGCGGCACGATGCCCGATGGCTATTGCAGTGACGAGACGCGGACGTACGCGCTGGGGGACCCAGGCGACGACTATCTCCGGTCCTACGCCGTGCTGCAGATGGCGCAGCGGGAGGCGTGGGAAGCCGTGCGACCGGGCGTGACCTGCGAGAGCATCGACGCCGTCGCGAGGGACCGTCTGGAGTCCGCGGGCTTGGGGGATCTGTTCATTCACCGCACGGGTCACGGGATCGGACTCGAGACGCACGAGGAGCCCTACATCGTCAGCGGCAACACCCTGCCGCTCGAGGAAGGCATGACCTTCAGTGTCGAGCCTGGCTTCTACGCCGAGGGGCGTTGGGGCGCGCGCATCGAGGACATCGTCGCGTGCGGGGCGGATGGACCAGTGCTGCTCAACCACCGCCCGCGCGATCTCGTCATCGTGGACTGAGGAGGAGTCGTGGAGGTCACGCGTCTGCTGCCGAGCGAGGAGGCTGTCGAACTCCTCGCCCTCGCCCGTGAGATCGCGGCGGTCGAGCTTGCTCCCCGGGCCGCTGCAGCGGAGGAGGAAGGGCGATTCCCGCGCGAGGAGTTGACTGTCCTCGGACGCGCGGGGCTGCTCTCCCTGCCCTACTCGGAGGAGGCCGGGGGAGGGGGCCAGCCCTACGAGGTCTACCTCCAGGTGCTCGAGGAGCTCGCCCGGGCGTGGCTAGCCGTCGGAATCAGCGCCAGTGTCCATGCCCTCGCCTGTTTCCCACTCGCTACTGCTGGCAGCGAGGAGCAGGTCGCGGAATGGCTGCCGTGGATGCTGTCGGGGGAGACGCTCGGGGCGTACTGCCTCTCCGAACAGCACTCAGGATCCGACGCTGCCGCGCTGTCCACCCGCGCCGTCCGCGAGGGAGACGCCTATCGCGTGACGGGCAGCAAGGCATGGATCACCCATGGGGGCGTGGCCGACTTCTACAGCGTCATGGTGCGCACCTCCGATGACGGTGCGCGCGGGATTAGTTGCCTGCTGGTCCCGGGCGATGCCGCCGGCCTCACATCAGCGCCTCCTGAGCGCAAGATGGGGGCCAACTCGTCTCGGACCGCGGGCATCCACCTGGAAGACGTGCAGGTGGATGCCGGTCGCCTCATCGGTCGAGAGGGCCAGGGATTCCCCATCGCCCTGGCGGCACTGGATGCAGGACGCCTCGGCATCGCCGCGTGCGCGGTCGGCCTCGCCCAGGCTGCGCTTGACGCTGCGGTGGCCTACGCCGGTCAGCGGGAGCAGTTCGGGCGCCCCATCGGTGAGTTCCAGGGAGTGGCCTTCGGCCTCGCGGACATGGCTGCAGCGGTGGCGGCGGCTCGTGCGCTCTACCTCGATGCGGCACGCCTGCGCGATGCGGGTCGCCCCTTCGGATCCCAGGCGGCGATGGCGAAGCTCATCGCCACCGACACGGCCATGCGCGTCACGACGCAGGCGGTGCAGGTACACGGCGGCTACGGCTACACCCGCGACTTCCCGGGCGAGCGGTACTTCCGCGAGGCAAAGGTCCTGCAAATCGTCGAGGGCACGAATCA
>CAYYZU010000002.1:0-10441 GCA_964476205.1 uncultured Actinomyces sp.
ACTCACTGCATTCCGCCGTCGTGGAGATCGTGGTCAAGAAGGATGCGCGCTGCCGCTACACGACGATTCAGAACTGGTCTAACAATGTCTACAACCTCGTGACCAAGCGCGCGGCTGCCCATCAGGGCGCCACGATGGAGTGGATTGACGGCAACATCGGCTCCAAGGTGACGATGAAGTACCCGGCCGTGTGGATGCTCGGCGAGCATGCCAAGGGCGAGACGCTGTCGGTGGCGTTCGCTGGCGAGGGCCAGCATCAGGATGCCGGTGCAAAGATGGTCCACGCAGCGCCGCACACCTCTTCGACCATCGTGTCGAAGTCGGTGGCGCGCGGAGGTGGGCGCACGTCGTATCGCGGGCTCGTGCAGGTGCTCGAGGGCTGCCACGGCTCCAAGAGCACGGTCAAATGCGACGCCCTCCTCGTCGACGACATCTCTCGAAGCGACACGTACCCCTATGTCGACGTGCGCGAGGACGACGTGAGCATGGGCCACGAGGCAACGGTCTCCAAGATCAGCGAGGACCAGCTCTTCTACCTCATGTCCCGCGGCATGAGCGAGGACGAGGCGATGGCCATGATCGTGCGCGGCTTCGTGGAGCCCATCGCGCGTGAACTGCCCATGGAGTACGCGCTGGAGTTGAACCGACTCATCGAGCTCCAGATGGAAGGGGCCGTCGGCTGATGTCCGTCACCATCCCGGCGAGCGACCACTCGCCGACCGTACGCTCGCGTGTCGTCGCAGATCACCCCGTGCCATCAGGGCGCGAGGAGGAGTGGCGTTTCACGCCGCTGGACAGACTGCGCGGACTTCACACGGGAGCCCTCGATCTCTCGGGCGGCGTGGGCATCGACATCGTCTCCGAAGGCTTCGTCGCGGAGACGGTGACGGTCGACGATGCACGCGTGGGTGCCACCCTGGTGCCCACCGATATCGTCGCTGCGCAGGCGCTGTCGAACGCAACCGGGGCCATGGTGCTCTCACTCGCTGCCGAGGCGATGGGGCGTGCCCACGTGATGGTGACCGGCGAGGGCGTCCCCGCAGCCAGCCACCTCGTCATCGAGTTTGCCCCGTTCAGCAAGGGCACTGTTGTCATCGAACATCGTGGATCGGCCGTCTTCGCCGGCAACATCGAGATCCGCGTCGGTGACGGCGCCCAGGCCACGGTCATCTCCCACCAGGCATGGGAGCGGGATGCCGTGCACGTGGGGACGCACGCGGCGCATCTCGGTCGTGACGCGCGTCTGCTCATGGCGCACGTGACCCTCGGGGGTGACCTCGTGCGCCTGAGCCCCCTGGTGTCCTACGCCGCGCCGGGAGGAGCGGCCGAGCTGCTCGGTCTCTACTTCGCCGACACCGGGCAGCACCTCGAGCATCGTGTCTTCGTCGACCACGACACCCCCCACTGCACCAGCTCAGTCCTGTACAAGGGCGCGTTGCAGGGCGATGGTGCCCACACCGTCTGGATCGGCGACGTTCTGGTCCGGGCTCAGGCGGTCGGTATCGACACGTACGAGGTCAATCGCAATCTCATCCTCACCGATGGTGCGCGCGCGGACTCCGTCCCCAACCTGGAGTTGGAGACGGGAGAGATCCAAGGTGCCGGCCACGCGAGCGCCACGGGCCGCTTCGACGACGAGCAGCTGTTCTACCTTCAGGCTCGTGGCATCCCGGAGGACCTCGCACGCGTACTCGTGGTCCGGGGCTTTTTCGCCGACATCCTGGGTCGACTCGGAGAGCCGGATCTCGCGCGCGCGGTGATGTCGGACGTGGACTCCCGCCTCGGTGTCGACGTCGAAGGCCTTGGCGTCGACGATTCCGACGATGACGACACGGGCGAGGAGACGGCGCGATGAACCGCATCGACGTCTGCGCCGTGGCCGACATCCCCGAAGGAGCTGCACTGCGCGTCATGGTGGGTGATCGACCTGTCGCCCTGGCCTGGTGCGACGGGGAGATCCGCGCCGTCCTCGACATCTGCTCGCACGCGGATGTCGCCCTCAGCGAGGGGGAAGTGGACGACTGCAGCATCGAGTGCTGGCTCCACGGCTCTCGATTCGACCTGCGCACCGGCGAGGCCCTGTCCTTGCCCGCCACCGCACCCGTCCCTGTCTTCGACGTCGCACTGAGTGGCGACGGCGCTGACGCCCGTGTCCTCGTGGGGGAGCACCCCGTGAGCCCATCACTGCACGCCGAATAGGAGCGACGATGTCCACCCTCGAGATCCGCAACCTCCACGCCACCGTGGAGTCAGATGGCGAACCCCGCGAGATCCTGCGCGGCGTCGATCTCACGGTTGCCAGTGGCCAGACCCACGCGGTCATGGGTCCCAACGGCTCCGGCAAGTCGACCCTCGCCTACGTCATCGCGGGCCATCCGAAGTACACGGTGACGGAAGGTTCCATCACGCTCGACGGCGCAGATGTCCTCGACATGTCGGTTGACGAGAGGGCCCGCGCAGGCCTCTTCCTGGCCATGCAGTACCCCGTCGAGGTGCCGGGTGTCTCCGTCTCAAACTTCCTGCGGACCTCTGTGACCGCCGTGCGCGGCGAGGCTCCCAAACTGCGCCTGTGGATCAAGGAGATGAAAGAGGCCATGGCGGCCCTGCAGATCGATCCATCCTTCGCGGAGCGCTCCATCAACGAGGGCTTCTCGGGCGGAGAGAAGAAGCGACACGAGATCCTGCAGCTCGAACTCCTCAAGCCTCGGATCGCGGTCCTGGATGAGACCGACTCGGGCCTTGACGTCGACGCGCTCAAGATCGTCGCGGAGGGCGTGAACCGTTTCCAGTCCGACGGCACGACCGGGACGCTCCTCATCACGCACTACACGCGCATCCTTCGCTACATCCATCCTGACTTCGTTCACGTCTTCGTGGACGGGCGCATCGTGGAGAGTGGCGGGCCCGAGCTTGCTCAGCGCCTTGAGGACGAGGGCTACGAGCGATTCGTCAAGGCAGGCAGCGCGGCGTGAGCGTGGCCACACCCTCCAGCACCATCGACGTGCGGCGCGTCCGCGAGGATTTCCCCATCCTCGAACGTTCCGTGCGCGGGGGAGGCCGTCTGGTCTACCTGGATTCGGCAGCCACGACACAGAAGCCCCTCGCGGTGCTCGATGCGGAGCGCGACTACTACCTGACGAGCAATGCGGCCGTCCATCGCGGCGCACACCAGCTCGCGGAAGAGGCAACCGAGGCGTTCGAGGGTGCCCGGGCACGCATCGCATCCTTCGTGGGGGCGCGATCGGATGACGTCGTTTTCACGCGCAATGCCACCGAGTCGCTCAACCTGATGGCCTACGCCTTCAGCAATGCCACCGCGAAGGCAGCGACGGGCGCTCCGCTGCCTGATGGCGCGGAGCGCTACGTCCTGAGGCCGGGTGACGAGATCCTCGTGACGGAGATGGAGCATCACGCCAATCTCGTGCCGTGGCAGGAGGTGTGCGCCAAGACGGGTGCGGTGCTCCGCTGGATTCCGCTTACGAACCAAGGGCGCCTTGACCTGTCTTCGCTCGGCGATCTGGTGTCCGAGCGCACCCGAGTGGTGTCCTTCACACAGCAGTCGAACCTGCTGGGCACGATCAACCCCGTGGCGCCCCTGGTCGAAGCCGCCCGCGCCGTCGGAGCTCTCGTGGTCCTTGACGCCTGTCAGTCCATCCCGCACATGCCGACAGACGTGTCGGGCCTGGGCGTGGATGCTGTGGCATGGAGTGGGCACAAGATGCTGGGCCCGACCGGCATCGGCTGCCTGTGGGCGACGCACGAGACCCTCGCCTCCATGCCGCCCTTCATCACGGGTGGATCCATGATCGAGACGGTCACAATGGAGGCGTCGACCTTCGCCGAGCCCCCCAAGCGCTTCGAAGCGGGTGTGCCGATGGTGGCTCAGGCCGTAGGACTGGCAGCGGCGTGCGATTACCTCGACGCCCTGGGCATGGATAACGTGGCGGCGCACGAGGCATCCCTGACCGCGCACGCGCTCGCAGGCCTCGCTGATGTCCCCGGGGTGACCATCGTCGGACCGGCGGATCTGGTCGACCGAGGCAGTGCCATCTCGTTCACCGTCGAGGGCGTCCACCCCCATGATGTGGGGCAAGTGCTCGACTCCAGCGGCATCGCGGTGCGCGTAGGCCATCACTGCGCCTGGCCTGGCTGTCGCGCCATGGGCGTGCCAGCAACCACGCGCATGTCACCGTACATCTACAACGACACGCATGACATCGACGATTTCATCGAGTCACTCGACCGCGTGCGCCAAGTCTTCGGAGCCGCGTGATGGAGGATCTCTACCAGGAGATCATCCTGGACCACTACCGCAATCCCCAGGGGCGTGGCCTTCGCGAACCGTTCGAGGCGCAGGTGCATCACGTCAACCCCACCTGCGGTGACGAAATCGACCTGCGCGTCCACCTCGAGGACGACCACGGAGTGATGCGGATCGCGGACGTTTCCTATGCGGGGCAGGGATGCTCTATCTCGCAGGCGTCGGCCAGCGTGATGTACGAAAGCCTCGCTGGACGTACCCTCGACGAGGGACTCGAGGCACTCGGACGATTCCAGGAGATGGTGCAGTCCAAGGGTGAGATCGCGGGGGATGAGGAGACGATGGGCGACGCCGTCGCCTTCGCTGGCGTCGCCAAGTACCCCGCGCGCGTGAAGTGCGCGCTCCTTCCGTGGATGGCATGGAAGGACGCCGTGGTTCAAGCGACGGACGCGGGACAGGTAAAGGGAGGCAGCAATGGGTGAACAGGTCGCTTCACAGGCCGTGGCCGAGGACCTCTGGGAGGCGATGAGGGATGTCGTTGACCCTGAGCTGGGTATCAACGTCGTCGATCTCGGACTGGTCTACGACGTACACGTGGATGAGGGCAACGTCGCCACGTTGGATATGACCCTGACGTCGGCTGCGTGTCCGCTCACAGACGTGATCGAGGACCAGACGCGGGCTGCTCTCGACGGGCTTGTCGAGAGCTTCACCATCAACTGGGTGTGGATGCCGCCGTGGGGCCCCGACAAGATCACGGATGACGGGCGCGAGATGCTGCGCGCACTCGGGTTCAACGTCTAGAGGTACGCTCGCGGGGCTGTGATCACCGCCCAGGCCCTTGAACTCCGTGCCGGAGCACGCCTCCTTCTCGAGGACGCGTCCTTCCAGGTGGGGCCCGGTGACCGAGTCGGCCTCGTCGGGCGCAATGGCGCAGGCAAAACCACGCTCACGCGCGTGCTTGCGGGTGAGGCAGAGCCCGCCGCGGGCCTTGTCAGGCGCACCGGCACAGTCGGCTATCTGCCCCAGGATCCCCGCACGGGAGATCTCACGATCCTCGCCAAGGACCGGGTGCTGGGTGCCCGGGGGCTCGATGAGGCGGTCCAAGCGATGCGCGCGGCGGCCGAACGCATGGGTGATGGGGACGACGAGACTCGCGAGCGGGCCATGCGCGGATACGACCGCGCCACGGCGGAGTTCGAGTCGCGCGGTGGCTACGCGGCCGATGCCGAGGCGGCGCGCATCGCCGCGAGCCTGGGACTTCCCGAGCGCGTGCTTGGGCAAGCGATCGGCACCCTCTCCGGCGGTCAGCGCCGACGCGTCGAGCTCGCGCGCATTCTCTTCGGTGGCTACGACGTGCTGTTACTCGATGAGCCCACCAACCACCTGGACGCTGACTCCATCATGTGGCTGCGCAGGTTCCTGGCCTCCTACGCCGGGGGATTCGTCGTTATCAGCCACGACGTGGGCCTTCTCGAGGCCACCGTCAACACAGTGCTCCACCTCGACGCTCAGCGCTCGGTGCTCGACACTTACGCGATGGGGTGGTCGGCCTACCTCCAGCAGCGTGAGACCGACGAGCGACGCAGACGACGCGAGCGCGCTAACGCTGAGCGCCAGGCGAGTGCGCTCCGAGAGCAGGCCGAACGCATGCGCGCCAAGGCCACCAAGGCCCGAGCCGCCCAGTCGATGCTGAAGCGGGCGGATCGCCTCGTCGACAGTCTGGAGGAGGCGCGCGCGAGCGATCGCGTCGCGAAGATCCGACTGCCGGAGCCGGCCCCCTGCGGCAAGACCCCGCTCAGCGCCCGTGGCCTCTCGCGCTCCTACGGCTCCGAGGAGGTCTTCACCGATGTCGACCTCACCGTTGATCGTGGGTCGCGCGTGGTCGTGCTCGGGCTCAATGGGGCAGGCAAGACGACGCTGCTACGCATCCTTGCTGGCGTCGATACGCCCGATACGGGCGACGTGACGCACGGGCACGGTGCCCGCGTCGGCTACTACGCACAGGAGCACGAAACCCTGGACCCGGAGCGCACCGTGCTCGAGACCTTCGCCAGCGCCGCGCCCGACCTGGCCGAAAGCGACCGGCGCTCGGTCCTCGGCTCCTTCCTCTTCACGGGAGACGATGTCGCCAAACCCGTGCGGGTGCTCTCCGGAGGCGAGAAGACGCGGCTCGCGCTGGCCACTCTGGTCGTCTCGAGCGCCAATGTCCTGCTGCTCGACGAGCCGACCAACAACCTCGACCCGGCGAGCCGTGACGAGATCCTGGCCGCCTTGCGGAGCTATCGAGGTGCCGTCGTCCTCGTCACCCATGATGAGGGCGCTGTGCGCGCACTCGACCCCCAGCGCGTGGTCATCCTTCCGGAGGGCGACGAGGACCTCTGGAATGACGACTACGCTGAACTCGTTGAACTCGCCTGATGCACTCGCCTGATGCCGGAGGACACGTGACGATCACTCTGCCCCATGACTTGCTGGAGCGCGGTCATGTGGGTGCCGTCATCGACGGAGGAGTGCTCCACGTCACGCTGGATCGCCCTGATGCCCGAAACGCACAGACCCCCGCAACCTGGGCGGCCCTGGCCGCCATAGGGGATGCCTGCGCGGACGGCGGCGTCGAGGTCGTGGTCTTCCGCGGAGCGGGCAGTGCGTTCTCGGCCGGCCTCGATCGCCGCATGTTCACCGCGGAGGGCGTTCCGGGCGAGACTTCTCTCGCAGAGATGGCAGCCATGGCTGACGATGCGCTCGCGGAGCGCATCGCCGAGTTCCAGCGTGCCTTCATGTGGCAGCGCGACGCGCCCGTCCTGACGGTCGCGGCGGTGCAGGGGCCCGCTGTCGGCGCCGGCTTCCAGTTGGCGCTCGCCTGCGATGTCCTGCTCGCCGCGCCTGCGGCCACATTCGCGATGCGTGAGACGTCCTACGGTCTCGTCCCCGATCTCGGCGGGACCCAGCCCCTGGTGCGCGCGGTGGGCTACGCGAGGGCTGTCGACATCTGCGCCACCGGGCGCACCATCAGCGCGGAGGAGGGCTTCCGGCTCGGTTTCGTCACCCGCGTGGTCGACGACCTGGAGGCAGGAGTGGCGGAGATGGTTTCCGCCGTCAGCGGTGCGCCGCGCGGGGCGATCGCCGATCTCCTGCCGCTGCTGGCCGGAGCGGAAGGTGCTTCGCGGACTGACCAGGCTGCTGCCGAGCGCGTGGCCCAGGTGAAGCGCCTGCGGGCGCTGCTCGGGGGCAGTTGACCGTGTCGGGAGTCAATCCCTGGCAGATCTACCAGTCGATGACCCGCGACCCCTCGCAGGTCTCTCGTGTCGGCTGGCCCGTCGTCAAGCGCATCCTCGGCTACGCGCGCCCCTACCGCGGGCTCGTGATCGCGTTCCTCGTCACGCTCGTCCTCGCCTCTCTCCTCACCGTCGCCCAGCCGCTCGTCTTCCGTCAGATCGTGGACAACGGCATCGCTCAGGGCAACGCGGCTCTCGTCACCAGCCTTGCCATCCTCGTCGCCGTGCTGGCACTTCTCGACGCGGGAATCAATCTCGTGGGGAGGTGGTACTCCGCTCGTATTGGCGAAGGGCTGATCTACGACCTGCGCACCCAGGTGTACGACCATGTGCAGCGCCAATCGGTCGCCTTTTTCACGCGGGCGCAGACGGGCGCTCTCGTGTCCCGGCTCAACAACGACGTCATCGGAGCCCAGCAGGCGTTCACGTCGACTCTGGGCGGTGTGGTGGGCAATCTCATCACCGCGACCATCGTGCTCGTCACGATGTTCCTGCTTTCCTGGCAGGTCACGCTGCTCTCCCTGGTCCTCGTGCCGCTCTTCCTCCTGCCGGCGCGTTGGATGGGGAGGCGCCTGCAGGGACTCACCAAGCAGCAGATGCAGGTCAATGCCCAGATGAGCACGCAGATGACCGAGCGCTTCAACGTGGCGGGTGCCCTGCTGGTGTCTCTCTTCGGTCGGCCCGAGCGTGAGCACCAGGAGTTCGCCGGAAGGGCAGCCCAGGTCCGGGACGCGGGCGTGAGCATCGCTATGGCCAATCGCTGGTTCTTCACGGCGCTGCTGCTTGTGGGATCGATCGCCACGGCGATCACCTATGGAGTAGGTGGCAACCTCGTCATCGACGGGGCAATCACCCTGGGCACCCTCTTGGCGCTTGTCGCCCTTCTCGCTCAGCTCTACGGACCGCTCACGGCTCTCTCTAACGTCCGCATCGACGTGATGACTGCGCTGGTGAGCTTCGAGCGTGTCTTCGAGGTTCTGGACCTCCCGCCGCTTGTCCGGGACGCACCCGACGCCGTGCCCGTGCCGTCAGGACCGCTGGGAGTGGATTTCGACCACGTCGGCTTCCGCTACCCGACCGCTGACGAGGTGAGCCTTGCGTCCCTTGAGTCCGTCGCGCGGGAGGACTCACTGCGTTCCGAGGAGCCCGTGCTCCATGACGTGTCCTTCCGCGCCGAGCCCGGCCAGATGGTCGCGCTCGTGGGCCCGTCGGGGGCGGGCAAGACCACGATTACGGCGCTGATCCCCAGGCTGTACGACGTCACGCGGGGCAGCGTGCGCGTCGGTGGCGTGGACGTCCGAGAGCTCGAATTGGGCTCCTTGCGCGATGCGGTCGGCGTGGTCACGCAGGATGCCCATCTCTTCCACGACACCATCGCGGCGAACCTGCTCTACGCGCGCCCCGGTGCCACGGAGGACGAGATCCGCAACGCCCTGCGCGACGCGCGGATCCTCGATCTCATCGAGAGCCTCCCGGCTGGCCTCGGCACGGTCGTGGGAGACCGTGGCTATCGCCTGTCCGGGGGCGAGAAGCAGCGACTCGCGATCGCGCGGCTGCTTCTCAAGGCGCCACGCATCGTGATCCTCGACGAGGCCACGGCCCATCTCGACTCCGAGAGCGAGGCTGCCGTCCAGCAGGCCCTCGCACAGGCCCTGATCGGTCGGACGTCAATCGTCATCGCCCATCGCCTGTCGACGGTCCGCCAGGCGGACGTGATTCTGGTCGTCGACCAGGGCCGCATCATCGAGCGAGGCACGCACGAGGAGTTGCTCGCCATGGGCGGCGCCTACGCCAACCTCTATTCCACGCAGTTCGACGACTGACGAGGCCTCACCAGGGAGAGCGGAGGAGGCCCCCGTCCACGGGCACCAACGCGCCCGTGACGTAGGAGGCGGCGGGGGACAGGAGAAAGGCTGCGACTCTTCCGAACTCCTCGGGATTGCCCGGGCGGCCCATGGGGACTCCTGCGCCCAGGTCCCCGCTCGACACGGCGCGCAGGCGCTGCGTCGCGATTCGGCCGGGCAGAATCCCGTTGACGCGAACCCTGGGGGCGAGGGAGTCCGCCAGGTCCTTCACCACCATGGCGAGGCCAGGACGCAGCGCATTGCTGGCGCCGAGATCATGAATGGGCTCCTTGGCCGTCGACGAGAGCACGACGAGCATGGAGCCTCCCTCCTCGATCTGTGGCGCGAGGGCGCGGAGGAGTCGCAGCGACGCCATCAGGACACCCTCGATGGCGGTGCGCCACTGCGCGTCGTCGAGTTCGAGCACGGACCCGGGTGCGGGACCTCCGACGTTGACGAGCACTCCGTCGATCCTTCCCGCGGTCTCAGCAATCCGATCGGCCGCTCCTGGCTCGGCCAGATCCATCGCCAGGAAGCCGTGACCCGGCCCGAGAGCCTGCGCCGCATCGGCAAGGCGAGTCGGATCGCGAGCGACGAGGAGTGTCGTGGCCCCGTCTGCCGCCAATGCCTGCGCGGTCGCCAGGCCGAGGCCCCGGCTCCCGCCTGTCACGACGTAGCGACGTCCCGCGAGACCCACATCCATCAGGCGTGCTCCATCAGGGACTATCCGTCGACTCGGCAACCGACGCCGCCGCGTCCTCGCGTGCCTCCCGCCGGAGGAAGAACCACCAGCCGGTGATGGCGATCGCCGCGAAGACCATCCACTGGACGGCGTAGCTGATGTTCTGCGTCTCGTCGATGGCGGGGGCGGGGATGCGAAGGACCTCCGGATCCATGGGCTCGGAGGCCGTGGCTTCAAGGTACAAGGGCGTCACGTCAGCGCCCAGCCGTGCGGGCACGAGTGACGACACCTGTCCTGGCGGGAGGTCGTTTGGCTCGGGATCGTCGGCGGACTCGGCGAGGCGCACGCGTGCCTCGACGATGACATCGCCCGCGGG
>CAYYZU010000002.1:10541-36811 GCA_964476205.1 uncultured Actinomyces sp.
GTGAAGGCGATCCAGCGCCGGGTCTTCAGCAGGGACCGCACGACACCACGTTAGGTCAGGGACGTGCGTCCGAGACGCCCGGTCCGGCGGGAAGCATGCGGGTGGTGGCCACGACCGGAGCCGGCGGCGGCGAGCCTCGGCGCCTCCCGCCGGAGTTGGCGGCGACGACGGCGAGGTAGGGCAGTGCCACGGCGCCGGCAAGGAAGACCCAGCGAGGCCAGCCGGGCACCACGATCGCGAGCAGAACGCATGCGGTGCGGATCGTCATGGAGACGAGATACCGCTTGGTGCGCCCCGTCTGCTCCTGGGACAGCGACTCCCCGGCACCCGTGATGCTGTGCACTTCGGGGCTGCCGGAGGAAGACATATCCCTACGTTACGACGGCTTCGGGGACCCCGCAGATCGAGGCGGCGTTCAGGCTTCCTTGCCCTGGGATCTCAGGTCGTCGAGTTGGCTGCGCTGGGCCTTGCTGGGCTGGAGAAGCAGGTTGAGCGGCCAGATGAGGAGCAGCGACCAGTAGCCCAGGAAGGGGTAGACGAGCGTGGCGAGGCCCGCGACCACGAACACGATGAAGAACGCCGCCCCACGCAGTCGCGCGCGGGTCTTGATGAGCCCCGCCCAGTAGGCGCGTTCCTTCGGCTTGATGAGGAACGGATGGCGATTGATGTAGATCGACGCAATGGTGCCGATGCCGCTGATGTAGGCCATGGTCCACCAGTAGAGGGCTCCCGTGCCATCGCTATCGAAGAGGCTCCCGCTTGTCGACCCCCAGTGGTCGCCAGCGCCGTACATGGTCGAGGGCCAGGGGAGGAAGACGAAGCCGAGCAGCCAGGCGATGGCGAGCCAGAAGACAACTGCGTCGTACGCGCAGAGGGAGTTCATCACCCTGTTGTGGATGTTCCACATCACGGCCATGACGAGGAACGTCACGACGAACGTCGTGATCTGGCCTGAATTGTCCGCGATGACGTTGAGCACCGTCTCCCCAGGCTTCGGCCCTGGGATGGAGAAGAGGGGCAGCGCCAGGACCGTGATGGCAACGGCGACGACCGCGTCGGTGAAGAACAGCAGGCGATCGACGGACGTCCCCGTCCTGAGCTCCCATTGCGCCATGCGGAAATGCTCCCACGCATGTCGCTGTGACTGAGGCAGCCTTGGACCACTAGCGTCTGGTCGAGATCGTGCCCGAACTGCGCTCGGAGAGGAGTCCCGTGATCGCGCTCGTCACCGGTGGCAACCGGGGGATTGGCCTGGCGATCGCCCGCGAGCTGCGCGAGGCCGGTCACGACGTGATCGTGGGGAGCCGTTCAGGCGAGGCGCCGGATGGCTTGGCGGCCGTGACCATGGATGTCACGAGCACGGCCTCAGTCGATGCCGCGGTAGACAGGATCGAGGCCGAGCACGGACCGGTGGGCGTTCTCGTCGCTAATGCCGGGATCACGCGAGACACGCTCCTGGTGAGGCTCGACGATGCCGACCTGGAGGCGGTGATCCAGGCGAATCTCGTCGGTGCGATCCGATGTGCGCGACGCGTTGCCCGAGGCATGATCAAGGCGCGCGACGGCCGCATCATCCTCCTGTCGAGTGTCGTCTGGGCGCTCGGATCTGCGGGGCAGGTCAACTACGCCGCTGCCAAAGCAGGCCTGATCGGTGCGGGCCGCAGCCTGGCGAGAGAACTCGGATCGCGCGGCATCACGACGAATGTGATCGCCCCGGGTTTCATCGACACCGATATGACGGCCGCACTCTCCGAGGAGCAGCGCGCGGCCATCCTGGGCCAGATCCCTGCGGGCCGCTACGGCACCGTGGAGGAAGTGGCCGCCGTTGCGGCGTTTCTCGCGAGCCCCGGAGCCGCCTACGTCAACGGTGCTGTCATCCCGGTGGACGGCGGCCTCGGCATGGGGCACTGACGCGCGGGTCACTAACGGCGCGGGTCACTGAGCGAACACGGGTCACTGAGGGAAGAGGAGCGGACATGGGGATTCTCGAGGGCAAGCGCATCCTGGTGACAGGAGTGCTCACAGATCAGTCGATCGCCTTCCACGTCGCGCGGCTCGCTCAAGAGGAGGGCGCGCGCGTCGTGCTCACGTCGTTCGGGCGAGCCCTGTCCCTCACGCGGCGCACGGCATCCCGGCTGCCTGCTGAGGCTCCCGTCATCGAACTCGACGTCACCTCCTCGGCGGACCTTGATGCACTCGCGGACCGGGTCCGCGAGCACCTTGATGGCCTGGACGGCGCACTCCACTCCATCGGATTCGCGCCCGAGTCGGCGCTGGGTGGCCGCTTCCTCACCACGCCCTGGCCGGATGTCAGCACGGCCCTGGAGGTGTCTGCCTACTCCCTCAAGTCGCTCACGGTCGCCTGCAGTCCTCTCCTCGTCCCAGGGTCGTCCGTCGTCGGACTCGACTTCGACGCGACCGTGGCGTGGCCGACGTACGACTGGATGGGAGTGGCGAAGGCTGCCCTGGAGTCCACCGCTCGCTATCTCGCTCGCGATCTGGGTCCGTCGGGGATCCGGGTCAATCTCGTGGCGGCCGGGCCCATCCGGACCATGGCAGCGAAGAGCATCCCGGGATTCGAGGATTTCGAGACGGTGTGGCAGTCGCGTGCCCCGCTCGGCTGGGACCTCGATGATCCCGGCCCTGCGGCACGCGCCTGCGTCGCGTTGATGTCGGACTGGTTTCCCGCGACCACCGGGGAGATCGTGCACGTCGACGGAGGCGTGCATTCCCAGGGAGCCTGAACGTGCGCACGCTCCTGCTCATGCGGCATGCGAAGTCTGACTACCCCGCCGGGGTCCCGGATCACGACCGCCCGCTCGCTCCTCGCGGAGAGCGCGATGCCGACGCGGCGGCCACGTGGATGGCCGCCGTCTTTCCCCGCCTGGACGAGGTCGCGGTGTCACCCGCACGGCGGGCGCAGCAGACGTGGGCGCGCGTGGCGGCACGCGTGCAGGCCAGTGCGGTGCGAGAGGACTCGCGGATCTATGAGGACTGGGGCTCGGGGCTCCGGGACGTCATGGCCGGTCTCTCCGATGACGCGTCGATCGCCATGCTCGTCGGCCACAACCCCGGGATCGAGGAGTTCGCCCTGTCCCTGGGTGAGAGGGGCGATCCATCGGCTCGCGCGCGGCTGATGGCGAAATACCCCACGTCGGGAATCGCCGTACTCCTCGTACCGGGATCCTGGGCGCGCCCGGGGGCTGTGGAACTCGCGGCGTTCGCGGTCCCGCGGGGCTAGTGGGGCGCGGGCGTCTCCGCGTCTGCCTCCTCGATTTCTTCGCGCGTGATGCCGAGCAGGTAGAGCACGGAGTCGAGATAAGGCGCGTTCACGGTCGTGTCGGCTGCCGCCTGGACCAGCGGCTTGGCGTTGAAGGCGATACCCAGCCCGGCTGCATCGAGCATGTCCAGGTCATTGGCTCCGTCACCGATTGCCACGGTCCGAGCCTGGGGGATGCCGAACTCGCGAGCGAATTCCTCGAGTGCCTCGCGCTTGCCCTGCCTGTCGACGATAGCCCCGAGGACCTCGCCGGTGAGGAAGCCATCACGCACCTCGAGCGCATTGGCCCTCAGGCCGTCCACCTCCAGCACCTCGGCCAAGGGCGTGATGACCTCGCGGAAGCCTCCCGAGACCAGGCACACGCGGAATCCGAGGCGGTGCAGCGTGCGACACAGGGTGCGTGCGCCGGGAGTGAGGCGAATCCGCTTCGCCGTCTCGTGCAGAACGTCGACCGGGAGTCCTGCGAGCAGCGCCACGCGCTGTCGTAGCGACTCGGCGAAGTCGATCTCGCCGCGCATCGCTCGCTCGGTGATGGCCGCCACCTCGGTGAGCGCCCCGGCACGCTCGGCGAGGAGATCGATCACCTCGTCCTGGATGAGTGTGGAGTCGACATCCATCACGACAAGTCGCTGGCCACGTCGATCGAGCCCCGCGTGCTGAACAGCGATGTCCACGCCGAGGCGGGGTGCGGCTTCCGACAGCTCCCTCCGAAGGTCGGCGATGTCCTCGCCTGAGCCTTCGAAGATCACTGCCGTCACGGGATAGGACGCGATGCGTCGAATCCGGTCGATGTTCCAGCCACGCGCGGCCATGGTGCGCGCGAGTTCCGCGACGGCACCAGGGGGAAGATGCCGGGCCATCACCGTCACGTGAATGCGACGGCGGTCAGGATCCTTCCGGGCGATACGTGCGCCGGGAACGGTCTCGACCTCCATGCCCAGGCGAGCCGCCTCGGAGTGGATGATCGCGCGTGTATCCCCAACCGCATCAGCACTGAGCCCAAGGAGCACGGCCAGGACAAGACGCCCACGCACCACGATCTGCTGGATATCCAGGACCTCGCATGGGGTGTGCCTGAGCGCGTCGAAGAGCGACGCGGTCACTCCGGGCCGATCACGGCCGCTGAGGATGGCGAGGAGGGTGCCGTCCACGCTGGGAGCCTAACGGGACGAAAACGTCCTGCTGAATGCGGACTCCACCGCGCCGCGCGCGGCGTACTCAAGCGGGGCAGTGTCGACGAGAGCCCGTGCGCCTTCGAGGGAGAGAAGCATCCGCAGGCCCAGGGCGGCAAGGTGTCGTGCGTCCGCCGGCAGGGGAGGGGGACCCAGCACCCACGAGTCCACCACCGCCTCCTGGTCGCGGCGAACGCGTGGATCGCTCTCTCGAGATTCGAGCTGAAGATCGAGATCGTCCACGGTGTGGGCAGCCTCGACAACTGCCCTGCGCAACTCCCGCAGCGCCTCCTCCGGGTGAGGCGGAACGGCGGCAAGCGGCGGCGCCTCCATCCGCATCCAACCGCCCGTGGGCTCGGGGACGAGCACGTGCGTGACCGGGCCGGCCTCCCAACCGATGACGGCCTCGGCGACGATCCCGCGTGGGAGAGCGAGGCCCCTCGGGTCGCCGGGGCGCGGCAAGAGCAGCACCACGGCTCCAGAAGAGCGGACGCTGGCCAGCACGTCCCACCAGCCGTGCGGGGGCTCGCCGAGATCAGCGAGGTCACCGAGCACGTCATCTGCGGCGGCGGCACCATCCAAGAACGAGCCGATGGAGGCGCATGCACGCCCCGCACGCCAGGCGGGGGACTCGATTCCCAGGGATGCGGCAGGCATGCGCCGACGCTATCCGGCTAGGTTGTCGCCGTGACGGTCGTGCTCGCCCTCGAGTCGGTCGGCGTACGGCGCGGGTCGTCGTGGATCCTCTCCGACATCACCTGGACGGTGCGCGCGGAGGAGCGTTGGGTCCTGCTCGGACCCAACGGCGCTGGCAAGTCGACATTGCTGTCGCTCGCGTCGACGCGGCAGCATCCGACAGCCGGCACGGTGGAGATCCTTGGCGAGACGCTGGGCATGACGGATGTCTTCGACCTGCGTCCGCAGATCGGCCTCGTGGGAGCAGGCCTCACCGACGCCATCCCGCCCAAGGAGAAGGTGCGCGACGTGGTGCTCACGGCCTCCTGGGGGATCACCGGCCGCTGGCGCGAGGAATACGACGACGCCGATGCGCGCAGGGCGGAGCGTCTGCTGCGTCTGCTCGGCGTGCACGAACTCGCTGAACGCCGGTTCTCCACGCTTTCCGACGGGGAGCGCAAACGCACCCTCATCGCGCGCGCTCTCATGAGCGATCCGGAGATCCTCCTGCTCGACGAGCCCGCTGCCGGCCTGGACCTCGGCGGGCGCGAGCAACTCGTGCGTCGCCTCGGCGACATGGCGAGCGACCCGACCGCGCCCACGACGGTCCTCGTGACACACCACGTGGAGGAGATCCCGCCGGGCATCACGCACGCCCTCCTGCTCAGAGGTGGCACAGCGGTTGCGCAGGGGAGCGTGTCGGACGTCCTCACCAATGAGGCGCTGTCAGCGACATACGGCATCCCGCTCGAGGTCACGAGGCGCGATGGTCGCTGGGCAGCACGAGCGATGCCGTGACGCGCCGCTGGCTCTTCGCGGACCAACTCGGCCCTCACTTCCTGGGGCCTTCTGACGCTCCAGGGGATGACGGCGCCGAGCCCGTGCTCCTCATCGAGTCGAAGGCGGCATTCCGCCGCCGCCGCTACCACCGCGCCAAAGCGCACCTTGTCCTGTCGGCCCTGCGCCACCGCGCGGCCGAACTCGGATCGCGCTGCGCGTACGTCCAGGCGGAGGGCTATCGCGGTGCCGTTGAGGCCCTGGGCCACGGTGTGAGCGTCGTGGATCCGACGTCGTACGCCGCCCGCGCCCTGGTCAGGGAGCTCGGTGTCGACGTGCTCCCCTCGCGAGGCTTCATCACCTCGCAGTCGGACTTCGAGACGTGGGCAGAGGGACGACGACAGCTGCGCCAAGAGGACTTCTACCGCGAGGCCCGTCGCCGTACCGGCATCCTCATGGCGGGGGATGAACCGGAGGGCGGACGCTGGAACTTCGACGCCGACAACCGCCTCCCGCCACCGCGGGGCGCGGTGAGCCTGGGCCTGCCGCAGCCCGCGTGGCCGGTGGAGGACGACATCGACGCCGCGGTGCGCGCCGATCTCGCCCGCTGGGAGCGGGAGGGGATCGCCTTCGCCGGAGATGACGGACCCAGACGATTCGCCGTCACGCGTGCCGAGGCGCTGGCGGCACTCGACGACTTCATCGAGCACCGCCTGCCTGCCTTCGGCCCCTATGAGGATGCCGCGCTCACGGGTGACTGGAGCATGGCGCACTCGCTGCTGTCGGTGCCGATGAACCTCGGCCTGCTCGACCCACGCGAGGTGATTGACCGCGTCGTCGCAGCGTGGACAAGGGGGGACGCGCCCCTGGCGAGCGTCGAAGGCTTCGTGCGCCAGGTCATGGGTTGGCGGGATTACGTGTGGCACCTGTATTGGCACTTCGGTCCAGACTACGTCGATACGTCCAATGCCCTCGATGCCCGTGAGACCTTGCCCGATTGGTTTCGCGATCTGGACGCCGAGGCGGTGCAGGCCCGGTGCTTGTCCACCGCATTGGCCGAGGTGCGCGAACGGGGCTGGAACCACCACATCCTCAGGCTCATGGTGCTGGGCAATTGGGCACTCCAGCGTGCCTACGATCCGCGCGAGGTGACGGAGTGGTTCACCGCGAACTACGTCGACGCATATCCCTGGGTCATGGCGGCCAACGTCGTCGGGATGGCTCTGCATGCCGACGGCGGGCGCATGGCATCGAAGCCCTACGCAGCCGGGGGCGCGTACATCAAGCGCATGACTGACTTCTGCAGCGGATGCGACTACCGTCCGGACCGCCGTGTGGGCGCCCAAGCCTGCCCCGTCACCGCGGGCTACTGGGCCTTCATCTCGCGTCACGCGGACGAGTGGCGGAGACATCCCCGCATGGCTCAGCCCGTGCGCGGTCTTGAGCGCCTCTCGGATCGCGACGAGCTGCTCGCTCAGGAATCAGCCCGGGGTTCGCAAGCGCCATGAGGGTCGAGCGGCCATGAGGATCGATCCCGTGGCGGTAGAGAGCGCCGATGACGTGCGCGTCAGGGACTACCTCCAGCTCACGGACATGGACCTTCGCCAGCGAGTGGAAGTCGATGGTGGCTTCTTCATGGCGGAGGGCCATCTCATCATCGAGCGGTGCGCCGCACTCGGCCTGCCGTTCCGTTCCGTGCTCACGTCGCCACGCTGGCTTGATCGGCTCGGTGGCGCTCTCAACCACACGGACGTGAGCGTCCTTGTCGCGGATGAGGGGCTTCTGCAGGAGATCACGGGTTATCGGGTCCATCGTGGGGCGCTCGCGGTGGTAGGCCGGCCGGGACTGCTTACCGTCGCGGAGGTCCTCTCCACGGAGCGCGACGTGCTCGTACTCGAGGACCTCGTCGACCCCACCAACGTCGGACTCGCCATTCGATCGGCGACCGTGCAGGGCATCTGCGGCGTCGTCCTCTCTCCGGGCTGCGCAGATCCCCTCTATCGCCGTGCTGTGAAGTCCTCCATGGGAGCGGTGCTCCGCTGCCGATGGGCGCGCAGCCACGACTGGGAGGCCACGCTGCACCTGCTGGCGCAGGCTCGTCGGCTCGTCGCCCTCACGCCTGAGGGGGAGTGGGACCTGGACGACGCCATGCATCAGACGGCCGGCGACGACGTCGCCCTCATGGTGGGCTCGGAGGGACCAGGGCTCACCCGGGTCGCCCTGGAGACCGCCCGACTGCGATCCCGAATACCCATGGCGTCGCCAGAAGACTCCCTCAACGTCGCGGCGGCCACCGCCGTGGCCTGCTACGCGCGCGCCCGGTGCCGTCGGGACCCCTGAAGTCGTTGCGACCCGTAGCATGGGCAGATGCCACGCCTCCTCGTCCCCATTGCTGCAGCCCTTGCGGGGGCCGGGCTCCTCGCCGCCTGCTCCTCCATGCCGGGCGCGGCACCGCAGTCGCCTGGCTCATCCTCGTCCTCGGCCCCTGCATCAGCGGCTACTGATGAGGCTCCGGCGGCCACAGGGGGAATGGACTCCGAGGGCATCGTGACGGTGGGACTGGTCGAGCCGTATTCGCCGACCAGCGAAGGCACGGCCACGGACGACTACCGCTGCTTCTTGCTCGACACCGGCGTCGATCAGGATCGCTTCATTACGGGCGTCCGCTTCGTGCCGGATAATCCGGCAGTGGTCCACCACGCGATCCTGTACCGGGTGCGCTCGCAGCAGATCGATGGGGCAAAGCAGCGTGATGCCGACGACCCTGGCCAAGGCTGGAGTTGCTTCGGAGGCCCTGACCTGCCGAACGTCGGTGGCGATGCCGTGCGCTCGCTCGACTCGGCGCCCTGGCTCGCCGCGTGGGCTCCGGGCGGGCGCGAGGCGCGCTATCCGGAGGGCACAGGTGTCTTCCTGGAGAAGGGGAGCAGCGTCATCCTTCAGGTGCACTACAACCTGCTTGCTGGAGATGGACCCGACAGCACGTCCGTGCGACTGCGCACCGTCCCGGGTGACTCAGACCTGCGCCCACTCGAGACGATGCTCCTGCCCGCGCCAGTCGAGCTTCCCTGCCTACCGGAGGAAGACGGACCCCTCTGCGACCGCGATGCTGCCGTCGAGGACACCATCGAGCGCTTTGGCGGGGAGTCCCTGCGCACTATCTGGGGGCTGCAGCTCATCTGCGACGGTGACCTGGTCGAGCCGCGCGCCGGGGCAACACAGTCGTGCACCCACGATGTCGAGCAGCCCGTGACGGTCTACGCGTCCGCGGGCCACATGCACCTGCTCGGCCGAGCGATCACGATCGTCGCGAATGCCGGCACGCCCCAGGAGGAGACCCTCCTCGACATCGAGACATGGGACTTCGACAACCAGGGAGCGCGACCTCTGCCCAAGCCCTTCGAACTTGATGCCGGGGACACTCTCACCGTGACGTGCACGCACGACGCGAAGTTGCGCAGCCAGCTCCCCGCGCTGGCGGACACGGATCCGCGCTACATCACGTGGGGTGAGGGCACGACCGACGAGATGTGTCTCGGGATCCTCACCGTGGCTCCGAGGGCATGAGCGCGGAGGCCTCTGCAGCATCGCGCGTCAGCGCGTGGGGGGCCATCCGGCTTGCCCTGGGCATCGCCCTCGCGACCCTGGGGGCCCTGCTCATGGTCGCCGCCGTGCCGGCCGCAATCGGCGCGGCCACGATCGAGGCAAGCGTGGGCCGCTCCGGTGTCGTGTCGCAGCCACTGGGCGTCCTTCGGGCCGCGCCCGTCGACCGCGCCGTCGTCGTAGACGGAGTGACCGCTCGTCTCGTCGCACCTGAGACACCGCAGTGGCTTGCCGGGGGCCTCGCCCTCGCGGGGACGGACATGTCCTCGCTCGCCTCCCAGCTGGGCAGCGTCTGGCTTGTGGCCACGCCGGCACGTGGAGACGCCTTCGTCGCTGTCGCGCCCGTGGATGCGGTGAACGACTATCTCGACGGCACGCCCTACTCCGTCGCGGTGAGGGAATCGGGGGACTGGCCCACGGTGTCCGTGCCAGGCAGCGGTGACCCCGCATCGCCGCAGTCGCAGGACTTCTGGGTGCGCTCGGCCACCGGCGTCGCGCCTGAGTTGCCGGCAGACGCACTCGATGGACTCACGCTCGTACTCATGCGGACCGATGCCACACCCGCTCCTGAGGCGGCTCTGCGCCTGGAGTACCGGCTTCCCGGCGCCGATACGGCACTCCAGGGCGCAGCGATCACCGCCGCAGCTGGGGCCATCGGAGGATTCCTTCTCGTTCTGCTCGGCGGATGGCTCGTCGTCGGGCGGAGGGGCCGGGCGCAGTGACCGCGCCCGAGGATCGGGTGCTCACGATCCCCAACTTGCTCAGCTTCCTCCGGCTTGCGCTCATCCCTGTCTTCCTGTGGCTCGTGCTAGGCCCCCAGGCGGATCTTGCGGCCGTCCTCGTCCTGGCCGTCTCCGGCATCACGGACTGGGCAGACGGGGTGATCGCCCGACGCACGGGACAGATGACGCGCCTCGGGCGAATGCTCGACCCCCTCGTGGACCGTCTGACGATCGCAGCAACGCTGATCGGCCTCGCCCTGCGGGACCTGGTGCCGTGGTGGCTCGTGGCACTGCTGGCTGCGCGCGAGATACTTCTGCTGTCGCTGGTCCCCGCGCTCCGCAAGCGCGGCCTCATCGCCCTTCCCGTCCACTATCTCGGCAAGGCGTCCACCTTCGCCCTCTACTGGGGCTTCCCCTTCGTGCTCGTCGGTGCGGGCTCTGCCACGTGGGAGCAGATCCTCGGTGCACTGGGCTGGGCCTTCGTCATCTGGGGGACGGCGCTCTACTGGTACGCCGCGCTCCTCTACCTCGATCAGGCACGGCGTGTCCTGCGCGCCACCGCGTGACTTCCGGAACCTGATGCGGTCCTGCTTGATGTGCCCCGCTCCGGAGGCTAGGTTCGGCGCAGGGCCGGCGCGTGTCGACCCGACCATGACGGAGGGCATGAGATGTCGCTAGTACCCGATGGCTTGCGCTTCACCGCCGAGCACGAGTGGATCGCCGACGCCGGCGACGGCACCGTCCGCTTCGGTATCACCGACTACGCACAAGACTCGCTGGGCGACATCGTCTACGTCGACCTGCCCAAAGTGGGGCAGGCGCTTTCCGCAGGGCAGCCTTGTGGAGAGGTGGAGTCCACCAAGAGCGTGAGCGAGATCTACGCCCCGGTCACCGGCGAGGTCGTCGCGGTCAACGCGGTGCTCTCCGATGCGCCTGAGACGGTCAACGCTCAGCCCTACGACGACGGCTGGATGGTGCAGGTGCGCATTGCGAGCGAGCCCGAGGGCACACTGGATGCTGCCGGCTACCGCGCACTCATCGGCGAATGACCAGCACATGAACGCTTGCGACCATCCCGTTGATCCCGGCGATCGCTTCTGCCGGGTGTGCGGGGCACCGGTCGCCCACGACGTCACCTCGGTGGGTCTGGCCGGCCCCGGATCGAGTGGCTCCCTGCCTGCAGTGGGCTCGGGAGTCGCTCCAGATCTAGGACCGGGCGAGGCCGTGCTCGTGGTCCAGCGCGGCATGGGCGGGGGAGCGTCGTACCTCCTTGTCGGAGATCTCGTCACCGCGGGACGGGAGCCGGACTCCGATCTCTTCCTCGACGACGTCACGGTGAGCAGGCGGCACGCGGAGTTGCGACGGATGGCCGACGGTTGGCTTCTGCGCGACGTGGGGAGCCTCAATGGCACCTATGTGAATCGTCAGCGCATTGAGGAGACTGCTCTGGCGCCCGGTGATGAGGTCCAGATCGGCAAGTACCGCTTTGCCTACCTCGTCGGAGGGAACTCCGGGTCCACGACGTGAGCGTGATGCGCCCCATCGGGGCTGTCGTCGCCGAGCTCTCGGAGGAGTTCCCCGACCTCACCGCATCCAAAATTCGCTATCTCGAGGCGGAGGGCCTCATCGAGCCCCTGCGTACCGCGCGTGGGAGCCGGCGCTACGTCGACGCGGATATCGATCGCCTGCGGCGCATCCTGCGGCTCCAGCGCGATGAGTTCCTGCCCCTGTCGGTCATCGCCGAACGCCTCGCGCAGCCGGATGCTCCCGAGAGCGGCGTCGGATCCGTGCCGGCAACGCGCTTGCGCGCGCCCCGTCCCCGGCGCATGTCATCTGCCGAGGTCGCCCAGCGTGGAGGTGTGGACGCTGCCACGCTGAAGGAGTTGGCCGCACACGGATTGATCACCGAGATGGACAGCAGCGCAGTCGACGTGTGCCGACTGGTGGCCCGCCTGCGCGAGTATGGAATCGAGCCGCGGCACCTCAGGTCCTTTCGCGTGGCTGCAGACCGGGAGGTCGGCCTCGTCCAGCAGGCCCTCGCGCCGCGGCGGGGCAGCACCTCTTCCCTCGAGGAGCGCGAGCTGACGGCCCAGCTCCTTGCCCTACTGCTTGACCTCCACATCGCACTTGTCCGGCAGCGGTCGTCTACTCTCGAAGCATGAAGCGGGTCGACGTCATGGGCGTGCGCGTGGAGATGCCCTCGAATCAGCCCATCGTGCTGCTCCGCGAGGTCGAGGGTGACCGCTACCTGCCGATCTGGATCGGAGCCGCGGAAGCGACGGCCATCGCCTACGTCCAGCAGGGAGTCGTGCCGCCTCGGCCTCTCACCCATGACCTGCTCAAGGACGTGGTCGGCGCGGTCGGACGCACGCTCACGGAAGTCAGGATCACCCGCCTCGAGGATGGCGTTTTCTACGCCGAACTCGATTTCGGCGATGGTGCAGTCGTGAGTGCCCGCCCCTCCGATGCGATCGCCCTCGCGCTGCGCACGTCCAGTCCGATCCTCGTCGACAACAGCGTCCTCGACGAAGCAGGTGTCGCCATCCCCGATGAGGAGGAGGACGAGGTCGAGCGCTTCCGGGAGTTCCTCGACCAGGTCACCCCCGAGGACTTCGGGGCCGACTCCTAGTCCGGGGACGAGGAAGGCCTGATGGGCTACGGCGGGTCGCGTTGACCGTGGGGCCACTGAGCCCTAACGTTGCATTCCGCTCTCCTGGAGGGCGCTCAGTCGACAGGCCGGGCATGACCCGGATCGAGAGGGCGGTGGAGATCCACGATGCGTCTCACCGAGGAATCACTGCCCGCGGTTGCGGTCCCCGCAACCGTCGATCAGCCCGCGCTCTTTCCCGAAGAGGGCCTGCAATCTGCCGCGGTGCACCTCGGATACCGAGGCCCTATCGCATGCGCGGCGGCGGGCATCACGTACCGGCAGCTCGACTACTGGGCTCGGACCGGACTGGTGGAGCCCAGCATTCGTCCGGCCAATGGTTCGGGCAGCCAGCGGCTGTACGCATTCCGCGACATCCTGGTGCTGCGCATCGTGAAGCGCCTCATCGACACAGGAGTGTCGCTGGCGAATATCCGGACCGCGGTGGCCCACCTCGAGCAGCGCGGCGGCGATGATCTCTCGCGGATCACGCTCATGAGCGATGGGGCCTCGATCTATGAGTGCCGCAGCGAGGACGAGGTCATCGACCTGGTGCGCGGCGGCCAGGGAGTCTTCGGCATCGCGGTGGGGCGGGTGTGGCAGGAGGTGGAAGGCCAGCTGGCCTCCCTGCCCGGTGAGCCCGCTGAGGGGGAGGAGCCGGCCCTCGCGGTCTCCGACGACGAGCTCTCCGCGCGCCGCGCGGCACGACGTTCGGCTGGCTGACACCCCACGGGCGCCAGGTGCGCTACTCTGCCGTTGCTGATCGACCCAGAACGGGAGAGACCCGGGGCAACCCGGGCGCCGAAGGAGCAACCGCCCCGGAAACTCTCAGGCACACGAACCGCTCTGGGAAGGCAACTCTGGAGAGAGGGTGGCTCGCCACCCCACCGACGGTGAAAGTTGTTCGCGTTCACGTGCGCGGCGACGAAGCTCTCAGGTCGCGGTAGTCCGCGAGACCAGAGGGGGTGGGGTGCACGCCGTGCGCCCGACCGTCGAATGCCGGGAGCAGCCATGACAGATCGCATCGCTTCAGATCGCACGAGTGCTGATCAGATCGGTCCCTTCGCCGAACGCCACATCGGACCGCGCGACCACGATGTCGCGCGCATGCTCGAGCGACTGGGCTACGCGTCCCTGGAGACCTTTCTCGATGACGTCGTCCCCGAGACGATCAGGTGGCGGGATGGCCTGGCACTCGATGCGCCGCTCGACGAGCCGGGCATGGCAGCGGAGATGTCCGCCCTCGCGGGGGCCAATCGTCCGGTCACCTCGATGATCGGCTTGGGCTATCAGGACTGCGTCACTCCTCCCGTCATCCGACGCAACGTCCTCGAGAGCCCCGCCTGGTACACCGCCTATACGCCGTACCAGCCGGAGATCAGTCAGGGCCGACTTGAGGCACTCCTGGCCTTCCAGACGGTGGTCGAGGACCTCACGGCACTCCCAGTCGCCCCGGCGTCACTCCTCGACGAGCCCACCGCGGCAGCCGAAGGCATGGGCCTGCTCCATCGGGGGCACGACGGCATGACCTTCCTCGTCGACGAGGACACCCACCCCCAGACCCTCGCAGTGCTGCACACCCGAGCCGAGCCGCTCGGGATTCACGTGCGCACCGCCCCGCGCAGTGGCCTGGTCGACGCGATCGATGACGATGTCTTCGGTGTCCTCGTGTCCTACCCGGGGTCGTCAGGCGAGGTCGATGACATTGGCGGCATCCTCGACGCCGTCAAGCAGCGGGGGATCGGCACCGTGGTGGCGACCGACTTGCTCGCCCTCACCCTCCTTACGCCGCCGGGGGAGATGGGCGCTGACATCTGCATCGGCTCGGCCCAGCGTTTCGGAGTTCCTATGGGCTTTGGCGGGCCGCACGCCGGCTTCATGAGCGTGCGCGCGGGTCTGGAGCGCTCGCTTCCCGGTCGCCTGGTCGGCGTCTCGGTGGATGCGGAGGGCACCCCCGCCTACCGTCTCGCCCTTCAGACACGCGAGCAGCACATCCGCCGGGAGCGCGCGACGAGCAATATCTGCACCGCCCAGGTGCTCCTCGCGGTCGTCGCTGCGATGTACGCCGCTTACCACGGTCCCGAGGGCCTGCGTGAGATCGCATCTCGCGTGCGCGGTCACGCACTGCGCCTCGCAGCGTCTCTCGAGAACGCAGGCTTCGCCCTGGTCGATCCGGTGTTCTTCGACACGGTGAGCGTGCGCGTGCCCGGTCGCGCAGACGAGATCGTGGCGGCGGCACTCGCCGAGGGAGTCAACATCCGGCGCATTGATGCCGACACCGTCGGTCTCACCGTTGACGAGACCACGGACGACGCAGACCTCGAGAGGGTGCTCGCAGCCTTCGGTGCCCGCCTGGCTCCGGCGGTAGCCGACCCGGCGACCGCGGGTCTACCCGAGGCGCTCCGCCGCACCACTCCCTACCTCGGACACCCGATCTTCCACGACTACCGCAGCGAGACCGAGATGCTGCGCTACCTGCGCCGGCTCTCGGATCGCGACCTGGCGCTCGACCGCACGATGATCCCTCTGGGGTCGTGCACGATGAAGCTCAATGCCACGACGGAGATGGAACCCATCACGTGGCCGGGATTCGCAGGGATCCACCCCTTCGCGCCACTGGACCAGGCCGAGGGCTACGTCACCATGATCCGCAGACTCGAGCGGATGCTCTGCGAGGTGACGGGCTACGACGCCGTCAGTCTTCAGCCCAATGCGGGCAGCCAGGGGGAGTTCGCTGGCCTGCTCGCCATCCGCGCGTACCACCATTCACGCGGTGACGACCACCGCGATGTCTGCCTGATCCCGAGCAGCGCTCACGGGACCAACGCCGCGAGTGCTGTCATGGCAGGCATGCGCGTCGTCGTGATCGGCTGCGATGAGCAGGGCAACGTCGACGTCGACGACCTCAAGGCCAAGATCGCCGAGCACGGTGATCATCTCGCTGCGCTCATGATCACCTACCCGTCCACGCACGGCGTCTTCGAGCAGGCCGTGGGCGATATCTGCGCGATGGTGCACGACGCCGGGGGCCAGGTCTATGTCGACGGCGCCAACCTCAACGCGCTCGTCGGCCTGGCCAAGCCCGGGCGCTTTGGGTCGGATGTCTCGCATCTGAACCTCCACAAGACCTTCTGCATCCCGCACGGCGGGGGAGGCCCGGGAGTCGGCCCGATCGGCGTGCGGTCGCATCTGGCACCCTTCCTGCCGTCCCATCCGCTGCGCCCCGAGGCGGGCCCTGCGGTGCCGGTCGTCGGACCCGTGAGCGGTGCGCCGTGGGGCTCGGCGGGCATCCTGCCCATCCCGTACGCCTACCTGCGCATGATGGGACCGGAGGGCATCACCCGCGCCACGGGCGTGGCGATCCTCTCGGCCAACTACATCGCCGCGCGTCTCGGCGATGCGTACCCCATCTTGTACACCGGTGCGCATGACCGCGTCGCGCACGAGTGCATCCTCGATCTCCGTCGTCTGACGAAGTCCAGCGGCGTGAGCGTCGATGACGTGGCGAAGCGCCTGGTCGACTACGGCTTCCACGCACCGACGATGTCCTTCCCCGTGTCCGGCACCCTCATGGTGGAGCCGACCGAGAGCGAGAGCCTTGCGGAGTTGGATCGCTTCTGCGATGCGATGCTCGCGATCCGAGCGGAGATCGACAAGGTCGAGTCGGGGGAGTGGCCCGTGGATGACAACCCGCTCCACCATGCCCCGCACACCGCCGAGTGCCTGATGGACGACTGGAATCACCCATACGACCGGCGCACGGCGGCGTACCCGCCCGGGGTTCAGGCTGCGTCAAAGTACTGGCCACCGGTGCGGCGCATCGACGGCGCCTATGGCGATCGCAATCTCGTCTGCTCATGCCCCTCACCGGGAGAGCTCGCAGCAGCGACGTCGTAGCGGACCCGGGCCGCTAGCCTGCGGGCGTGGCGGATCTGTCAGAAGGGCTCCTCGCGGGCCTGCTCGTCGCGCTGGGTGTAGCGGCCTTCGCGCGGTGGCGCGGCTGGGGAGTGGCCATCCCCGTGCTCGTGGCCGGCATCGCCTTCGGGCTGCTGCCCTTCGGCCCGTCAGCGCCTGACGACGCGGGAGAGGTCTTCCTTCTCATCCTCGCTCCGCTGGTCTTCGGCGAGGCGCTGTCGACGTCGTATGTCGACTTCCGCCGGTTCCGTCGCCCTATCTTCGCGCTGGCCGTGGGCCTGGTCCTCGTCACGTCCGTCGCCGTCGGGGCCGTCGCCTCAGCGCTGGTGCCGGGTATCCCACTCTCCTTGGCGTTCGCACTCGGAGCCATCCTGTCGCCGACCGATGCGGTCGCCGTCGCAGCGATTGCCCGACGCGTCGCCCTGCCACGGCGCGTCGTCACGATTCTGGAGGGCGAGAGCCTGGTGAACGACGGCACCGGTCTCACCCTGTTGCGCGTCGCCCTCGCCGCGGCTGCCACCGGCACGGTCTCCGGGGGAGAGATCGCCTGGATCCTCCTCCAATCCGTCGTCGGCGGGCTCCTCGTCGGCGTCGCTGCGGGGTTGGCACTCGCTTGGCTCATCCGGCGCGATCCTGATCAGACGGTCGTCAACGCCTTCGTCCTCATCGCGCCGATCCCGGTGTACTTCCTCGCGGAGACCGTCGATGGTTCAGGGATCCTCGCGGTCGTCGCCACTGCTCTCATCGTGGCCAACACGATGCTCACGCATCGGCGCTTCGAGGGGCGTCGGTCCTCCGTCGCCATCTGGCGGCAGATCACGTTCATCCTCACGGCCGCGGCGTTCTTCCTCGTGGGACTAGAGCTCCCGGAGACGGTCTTGGCACTACCCCCCGATGACCTGCGGATCCTGCCCGTGCTGGTCGTCGCGGTCGTCGCCGTGCTCGTCGTCAGTCGGCTTGTCTTCGTCGTCGGCTACAGCCTCGTGTCCGGCAGGGGAGAGGCGCGCATCGGCCCGCGGGAGGCCATTGTGCTCGCCTGGGCGGGCGCCCGCGGACCCGTCTCGGGACTCGCCGCCTTCTCTCTTCCGCTCGGCGTCGGGGTCGAGGCCGCGGTGGACGAGGGCCGGCTCCTGCAGGCGACCACCTTCGTCGTCATCGGCATCACGCTGGCCCTGTCGCCCACGCTGGGCCTCGTCGCACGGGCGGTGCGGCTCGAGCCACCCGATCTCGACGATGATCGCCGTCAGGTGCGCGTGGCGGTGGCGACGCGCGGGCTCGACGCACTCGACGAGGCCGTGCGCGATGCCGCGGGAGCACGCGAGTCCCTGCCGCAGGGAGCTGAGGAATCCATCCGACAGCGCTTGCTGGCAGACCTGGAAACGGCCAGCGGGTCCGCCACAGGCACAGGGCGCCTCGCCGATGCCTATCGGCTCGAGATGGCCGTCCTGCGGGCCCAGCAGGACGAGCTGCTACGGCTTCGCGAGAGCGGCACGCCCGACGCGGTCATCCGCCCGGCACTCCACGAGCTCGACCTGCAGGTGAGCGCTCTACGTGCCAGGCGCCCACCGGACGCCTAGCCACGCCACGGGTCCGTCTGTGGGGGAGCGCGGAATTGGCGAACTTCGGGTGGATTCCGCCCCTAGGAACGGCCGAGCGTCTCCTGGGCCTCCCGTAAGGGATCTCCGCCCGTACCGCCCGCGGTGTTGCCACGGGGGAGCCAGTCGGCCGCTCGCACCTCGTAGCCCGCGGAGGCTGCCGCAGCGAGGACTTCCGGATCGTCGTCGAGAAGGTAGGCGACCTCGCGGGTCCCGGAGAGCTGACGCAGCGCCTCGACCTTCAGGACCCGGGCGGGCCGCCGATCGGTATCCCGGCGCATCATCAGCTCGCCATCAGGCAGGCCGTGAGCCGTGAGCCACCGGACGGTGTCCACACGACAGCGCTCAGGTCGGCCGGTGAGGTAGACGATGCCGAGCCCTGACGCCGCGGCCGCCTGCGCGTCGGCTCGACCCTCCTCGAGGATGGGATCAGCGGATACCTCTCGGAAGAACGCATCCCAGTCACGCCCGGGCCCGTCGATGTGATGGAGGCGGTGGCGGACGTCAGCGAGGACTCCGTCGATATCCAGCACGGCCACTCGAGGGGAGGTTCCCCGCGCGTGATCTGACATAATGTACGTTATCGGATAAGCACTATGAGCGTAGCGCCCGGGCCAGGTCCTCGAATTCGCCTGTGAGGACGGCCATGTCCTGGTCGGTGTGCGCCAGCGACACCAACCACTGCTCGTCGAGCCCAGGAGGCGTGAGCACCCCACGGTTGACGCCCCACAGCCAGCTCAGCTCGGCCGCGCCGAAGTCGGTGCGCTTGTAGTCGCGGTAGGTCCGGACCGGCGCGGGCGACCAGGTGATGGCGCCCTTGACCCCGAAACCGACGGTGTGGGCCGGCAGGGCGTAGTCGCGGATGATGCGATCGGCTTCCTCGAGGGCCTTGTCATTGACCTCCTCGGCGGCGGCCAGGGCCTGGCGGGTGCAGACCTCGTCCACGGCCGCCGCGGCGGCCATGACGAGCGGGTTGCCGTTGTAGGTGCCGAAGTGCGGCATGCGGCCGTCCACGACCGTGGCCATGACCTCGGCGCGGCCGCCGAAGGCCGCCAGCGGGAGGCCACCGCCGATGCTCTTGGCGAGGGTCACGAGGTCGGGCTTGACGCCCAGGCGCTGGGCTGCGCCGCCATAGCCCGCGGTGAGGCCCGTCTTGACCTCATCGAAGACGAGGAGGACGCCGTGGGCGTCGCAGAGCTCGCGCACGCCGGCGAGGTAGCCCGCGTCCGGCAGGACGATGCCCATGTTCTCGGGGACCGGCTCCATGACGATGGCAGCGATCTCACTGCCGTGCTGGTCGAGGATCTGCGCCAGTCGACCGAGGTCGTTGTAGGGCACCGGGAAGACGGTGCCGGCCTCGACCTCGAAGGGCACGACGGCCACCGGCGCATCCTCCGGCCCGGCCTCGTCAAGATCGGGCTTCACCGAGACGGACAGGGCGTCGTATCCCCCGTGGTAGCCACCCTCGATCTTGATGATCGCCTTGCGGCCGGTGAAGGCGCGCGCCGCGCGTACGGCGTACATGTCTGCCTCGGTGCCCGAGTTGGCGAATCGCACCTGATCCAGATCGAAGCGCGCGCAGAACCGATCGGCCATCTCTGACGCGGACGGCGCCGGCGTGACGAAGAGCGTGCCGGTCTCAAGCGCCTGCTGCACGGCTGCAACGACGGCAGGGTTGAGATGACCGACGAGCATCGCGCCGAACCCCATGGACAGGTCGAGCAGACGTCGACCGTCTACGTCGGTGAGCCACGCCCCCTTGGCCGATACGACCGAGACGGGGTGGGGATCCCAGTACTGGAAGGACGACGGGACTCCGAGCGGCAGCGTGCTCCGCGACCGGGCACTCAGGGCGCCGGACTCGGGAGTCGACGCCGCGAAGCGCTCCCACTCGGCCGCGAGGAGGCTCTCGATGCGGTCGGGATCCAGCGGTGTGTAAGCCTCGGGCATGGTGCGCCACGTGCTGGGATCGTGTGCCGGCCAGGTGACGGGATTGGCGATGCTCGCTTGAGTGGCCTCGGTAGTCATTGCTCCTCGATTCCCGCACCGGCGTCGTACCGGGTCGTGAGTCGATCGTAGTCGCCGCGCCGCCTCGGGAGACCAGTGGCCGCGAGCCCTCAGGATGGTCGCGATCGGGACAATCGACCGGGACAATGGGGTCATGGGCGAATCCCCCGGCGCGTCCTTCCGCGCGTACGCTCATCGGGGCGGCGCTCGTGAGGCGACTGAGAATTCACTGACGGCATTTCGCCAGGCCGCGGGGCTCGGATTCACCTACCTCGAGACCGATGTGCGCCCCACCCGCGACGGAGTGGCAGTGCTGCACCATGACGCCGACCTTGGGCGTACGACGGACGGCACCGGCAAGGTCCGCAACCACACGTGGCAGCAGATCCGCTCCGTCCGTCTCGCCGACGGCTCCGCTCCCCTGCGGCTCGAGGAACTCCTCGAGGAACTGCCGGGCGCGCACGTGAATGTAGACGTCAAGGAGGAAGGCTCGGTCGTCGCCGTTGCCGAGGCGGTGCGACGGAGCAACGCGGCCTCTCGAGTGTGCGTGACGTCCTTCTCCGCGCGCCGGCTGTCTCGAGTGCGCCGTCTGATGCCCCCCGGCACCGAGTCGTCAGCGCACCCCTGGGAGGTGATGGGCCTCAGGGCGCTCCCCCGCCCTCGCGCACTCCCCCGGGTCACTCGCGTGCAGGTGCCCGTGCGTGCCCTGGGCGTCACGCTCGTGGAACCGGCATTCCTCGCTCGCGCCCACGCACTCGGCCTTGCCGTGGACGTCTGGACCGTGGACGACCCGCGCGAGATGCACCGGCTGCTTGATCTGGGGGTCGACGGGATCATGACGGATTCCCCGCGGGTGCTCCGACGGGTCCTTGACGAGCGACCCCTCGCGGTCCGCGCCCGATAATCGGACATGTCGCCTGACCGGTCCCTCGGCGGTCACGTTCTCCTGACCGAGTTCCCAGGAACCGCGGGAACGCGTGTCGCGTCGTACGCGTTGAGCATGACGTGAGCGAACGCTCCACATGACGACGGGAGGCATCATGTCCGAGGGAAGCCTGCGCGGTACCCGACTGGGTGCGACGAGCTACGAGAACGACGACCACGTCGTCCCCGCCGACCGTGTCGTGGTGGCATTCGATTGCCCGCGCGGTCACGCAACGACCGTTCCCTTCTCGACAGAAGCCGAGGAGATTCCGGTGCTGTGGCAGTGCCGTTGCGGTGCAGAAGCGCTCCAGCGTGCGGCGACGCGTCCAGAGGAAGCCCCCGGTCGTCACGTGCGCACGCATTGGGACATGCTTCTGGAGCGGCGCACTATCCGTGACCTCGAGGAGTTGCTCGATGAGCGCCTTGCCTTGCTGCACGCCAACCAGCGTCGCAAGAGCGCGTAACCAGCGCGGTCCCTGCTAGCCGGGGAAGTTGTCGGGTGGTCCCAGCCTGCGGGCCGCGCGTGCGATACGTGCGGCGATCCGCGCCCGGACCGGGGGCAGCCACAGGACAAGTCCGATGGCTGTCGTGAGCAGACCGGGGATCGCGATCAGGAGCCCCGCGGGGACGATGAGCAGCGTCTGCGCGGGCGGTGCGGGGCTCGCAGGTTCCGGTCCCTCGATGGCCACGAAGCCCTGCTCCCCTGGGCCCTGCAACGAGGCGATCGCGACACCGAAGGACCTGCCCGTCGCGCCGAGTGCATAGCGCACGAGGCCGAGACCTAGGACGATGCAGGCAACGACGGCGACGAGCAGCCACCACCAGCCGATCACCTGCGCGAGGAGCACCGCGATAGCGATCTCCACGATGGGGTAGGCGACCAGCAGGACACAGCCCCAGCGCCTGATCATGGGCGCCTGTTCATCGGCGCCCGCTCACCTGTCCCCATCGATACGCGGCGCCCCAGCGGCCCACGTTGACGAGGGCCTCGCGCACGATGCGGCGGCTCATCTTGGATGTGCCTGCCTCGCGTTCGACGAACGTGATGGGCACTTCGCTCACGACCATGCCGCGCTGGAGCGCGCGCCACAGGAGGTCGATCTGGAAGCAGTAGCCGTTGGACTCCACCGTGCCGAGGTCAAGCGCCCGCAGCGCCGACGCCCGGTAGGCGCGGTATCCGCCCGTCGCATCCCGGGTGGGAATCCCGAGAGCCATGCGCGTGTAGAGGCTCCCCCCCTGCGACAGCACGCGGCGCGAGGTCGGCCAGTTGACGACCGAGCCCCCTGGCACCCAGCGCGACCCGAGCACGACATCGGCGTGAGGGATCTGCGCCAATAGCCGAGGGAGCTCCTCCGGCCGATGCGAACCGTCGGCATCCATCTCGACGAGGACGTCGTAGCCGCGCTCGAGCCCCCAGGCGAAGCCGGCGAGGTAGGCCTTGCCGAGCCCCTCCTTGCCCGCGCGATGCAGGACGTGGATGTGGTTGTCATGGGCAGCGAGGTCGTCGGCAAGATCGCCCGTGCCATCAGGAGAGTTGTCGTCGGCGATGAGCACATGCGCATCGGGGACAGACAGCCGCAGTCGCTCGACGACTCCGGGGAGGCTCTCCGATTCGTTGTACGTCGGAATGATGACGAGGACGCCTCCGGACACAGGTCGAGCCTATGCGCCCAGGGATGACGGCTCTTCGACGCCCCGGCGACGCACCGCCGCCCACACCATGGCGAGGAAGCCGAGCCCCGCCAGGATCCACTCGGGGACCTGCCCCAGGCGATCCGCCAGAGTGAGCGTGTCGCGCAGCGCCACCGTCTCGACGAGATAGCCCACATTGGCCTCGTCGAGTTCCGCGACTACAGCCCCATTGGGAGCGATCACGGCGCTAATGCCGCTCGTTGCGGCCACCAGGACAGTCCTCCCGTGCTCAACCGCGCGCAGGCGCGACATGGCGATCTGCTGCTCCGGCTGCCCGAGCCCGGCGAACGTGGCGTTGTTGGTCTGGACGACGAGCACGCGCCCACCGGCCGTCACCACGTCGTGCACGACCTCGTCGTAGGCCACTTCGAAGCAGATGACGTCACCGAGGAGCACTGGCCCGGCCTGAAGCACCCCGGCCTCCTGTCCCGGTGCCATGTCCCGCGGCACTCGGTCGAGTCGACCGACGAGCGGGGCAATGAGCGAGCGGAACGGGATGTACTCCCCGAAGGGCACCGGATGGCGCTTGAGGTAGACATCGCCCGGACCGGTCTCGGGGTCCCACACGATGCCGACATTGGCGATACGACTCGGATCGCCCGGTGCGTCGATGATCGCTCCCACGAGGATCGGCGCCTGAACCGCGCGCGCCGCCGCGGTGAGGGCATCGGCGACCGCCTGGTCGGCGTAGGGATCAATATCGACGGCGTTCTCCGGCCAGATGACGACATCCGGCTGGGTGACTGCGCCAGACGCCACCTCCTCGGCGAGGCGCGTGGTCTGCTCGAGGTGACGCTCGAGCACGGCGCGACGTTCGTCCGCCACGGTCATCCCCGTGCTGGGCACACCCCCCTGGATGACCGCGGCGACGGCGGTTGAGGGTCCTCCCTGGGCCTCGCCAACGATGGGCCGAGGCACGAGTAGGCCAGCCAACGCGATGAGGACGAGCCCACCCGTCGAGGCGGCCACCCAGGCTCGCCACCCTGCGCGCCGACCGATGGCGACCAGGACGAGGGAGGCAAGGATGGCGCCGGCGAGGGCGGTTGCGAACGTCACTGCCGGTGCTCCGGCGACCGCTGCCCACGGAGTGAGCGTGGTCGCCGTCTGCGCGAAGGCGAGGCGTCCCCACGGGAAGCCGCCGAGAGGGATGCGATCGCGCAGCGCCTCCTGGAGGACCCACACGCAGGCCACCCACAGCGGCCACCAGCGCAGGCGTGTGACCAGCGCCTGCCCCACGCCGACGATCGCGATCCAGAACGCGCACAGCCCGACGAGCAGCAGCCACGCGTCTCCCCCGACCACCGTCATCCAGCGAATCAGGATTGCGAAGGAGACCAGTCCCTGGATCGCTCCGAGCAGTGCACCGCGCCACGCCGTCGTGCGGAAGGTCGCGATGACGAACAGCGCAACAGCCACAGGGGCGAGGAGGGATGCGCCCACGGGCGGGAACGCGAGCGCGAGCAGAACGCCGGAGATGATCGCCAGGAGGACCCGCCAGGGAAGCCCCACACTCCGTAGATCAGCGACAGGTGCGCTCACGCGAGGTCACCGCTGTCGTAGATCGCGACACCGTCGCGGACCGTGCGCCAGCATCGGGGCGCCTCTGCGGACAGGTCCGGCAACGGCGGGGTGCCGGAGCGAGGATCGGTGCTCCACGCGGCCACTCGACCGTCGGGCGCCTGCACCACCAGCGGGCCCGGCTCCCACACGGCGTACGTCGCGGGTGCGCCCACCGCGAGCACTCCTGGCTGGACGGCCTCATCACGCGCCGCGCGGCGGCCTCCACGCGTGTGGGCCGCGAAGGCGGCGCGCACGCTGATGCCGTAGGGCTTGTGCGTGTGCCACGCGGCTGCGCGCACGGATCCCCAGGGATCGAGCGGGGTCACGGGCGCATCGGACCCGAGGGCAAGCACCACGCCATGCGCCAGCATGGGTGCGAAGGGGTTCAGGGTGGCGGCCCGCTCGACGCCGAGGCGCTGGGCGTACATGCCCTCGGGACCGCCCCAGGCCGCGTCGAACGCAGGCTGCACGCTCGCCACCACGCCCAGGTCCGCGAGGAGCGCGAGGTCCTCACCGTCAGGCATCTCCAGATGCTCCAGGCGGTGGCGTGCGGCACGGAGGGCATCACGGCCGACCTGTGCGGCAGCTGCACGCAGACCCTCCGTCACGATCCGCGTCGCCCCATCGCCGATGACGTGGAATCCCGCCTGCTGGCCCGCCAGGGTTGACGTCGCCACGTGTGCGGCGACGTCCTCCGCACTGAGGTACGCAGCACCGATCGTGACGGGGTCCGCGTCCGCGTAGGGAGAGGTCAGGCACGCGGTGTGCGAGCCGATGGAGCCGTCGATGAAGAGGTCTCCGGCCGCACCGCGTGCGCCGAGGTCGCTGACTACCTCCTGCCCGTGGAGCTGTCCCCAGTAGCCGATGACCTCGGGCATCTCTGTCTGGCGACCGAGCGCCAGCGCATCGAGGAGATCCTCGACGCTGCTGATCGTTGGACCGGCGTTCTCGTGGACGCTCGTGATGCCTCGCGCGGCAGCCGTACGCAGCGCCGCGCGCTGTGCACGCGCGCGCTGCTGAGCATCGACCGCGCCGAGTGCAGCCTCGCGCAGGGCGTGATGTGCCGCACGTGACACCGGACCTTCGACGGACGAGCCGTCCATGCCGGCGGCCGAGGGCACCTGGGCCCTGAGCGCAGTGGAGGCCAGGGCGGAGTGCACGTCCACCCGGGAGAGATAGGCGGGGCGGTCCCCGACACACGCGTCGACCTCCGCCGTCGTGGGCGGCCGACCCTCCGGCCACGACGAGTCATCCCACCCGTGTCCGAGCAGGACGCCGCCCCTCTCGGGCATCTCGGCCGCCGCCTCGCGCAGCATGCGCAGACAGGCTGCGAGGCTGTCTGCGGATGAGAGGTCGAGCCCCGTTAGCGCGAGACCAGTGGACGTGAGGTGCACATGCGCGTCGACGAACGCGGGTGCCACCCACGCGCCGCGGAGGTCCACCACCGCATCCGCATCCTCGGCGTAGAGCTGCACGCCCCCGTCATCGCCGATCCAGGCGATGCGCCCATCCGCCACCAACATGGCCGTGGCGAAGGGGTCCTCCGGTGAGTAGACGTGTCCGCCTCGAAGCAGCACGCTCCCCCTTGCCCCACCCGTCATGTGCCGGTGAGGAGCGCTCGACCGATGACCATGCGCTGGATCTGATTCGTGCCCTCGACGATTTGCAGGACCTTTGCCTCGCGGAAGTACCGCTCGACCGGGA
>CAYYZU010000003.1:0-31812 GCA_964476205.1 uncultured Actinomyces sp.
GACATGCCTGAGCACGTGTTTGCCGCGCTGCGCTCATCGGGCGTGCGCGACGTGCACCTCGTAGGCCGGCGGGGACCCGCTCAGGCCACATGGACGACCAAGGAACTGCGGGAGCTCGGCGAGCTCGAGGACACACAGGTGCTGGTGTCCGAGGGTGCCGGGATCGATGACGCGGCGAGCCAGGCGGCGATCGCCGAGGACAAGGCCGTGGCGCGCAACGTCAAGGTGATCGAGGAGTGGTCCGCGCGGACCGATGACGGTCGTGGACGCCGCATCCACCTGCACTTCCGCTGCCGACCGGTTGAGATCCTCGGCACCGACCGCGTCGAGGGCCTTGTCGTCGAGACGACGATCCTCGATGAGGCGGGCCAGGCGAGTGGCACGGGGGAGACACATGTCATCCCCGTCGATGGCGTGATCCGTAGCGTGGGCTACCGCGGCACAGCGCTCGAGGGCATCCCGTTCGACGATCGGCGCAATGTCATCCCCAATCGCGAGGGTCGCGTCCTGGACGGCGATTCGCCCCTTCCGGGCGTCTATGTCGCGGGGTGGATCAAGCGCGGCCCGACCGGGATCATCGGCACCAACAAGAAGGACGCGGTGCAGACCATTGCCTGCCTGCTAGAAGACGCGGTGACGCCCGGTGCGTGGACGGCGACGAAGCCGGAGCCGGAGGCGGTCGATGCTGTGCTGGCAGCTCGGACCGTGGTGGGCACCGAGGGATGGCGACGCATCGATGCGGCCGAGCGGGCACTGGGCGCGACCCGCGGGCGCGATCGCACAACCATCCACGAGAGGGCAGCCCTCGTCTCCGCGGCCTCCGACTAGGCGGTCTGCACGACGTTCCAGGCAGACCAGGCCTCCGGCCCCGCGCCGCAGGACGCGGGCCGCGACGCCTCCCCTGGGACGTCCCGGAGATCGACCGGTGGTGCTCCCGCGAAGGTCACCCGGGTGAGTCCGTCGCCGGCGACCTCCACGTGGACAGTCATCGGATCCGGCTGCCTGCCGCGGGCGAGCAGATAGGCCTCGGCCGCCTGCGCCACCGGTGACAGCGCACTGCGGCCCCGCAGGTACGCAGCGGTCCGCGGCGTGGGGCCGGAGTCGAGGAGCGAGCGCGTGGACTCGACGTCGAGGCGGCCGTAGACGAGGCCGTCGCCGACGAGCAGCGCCGTCGGGGCGAATCGATGACCGCCCAGGTGGGAGCACTCCCACACGCGGTCGTCGTCCAGGGCCTGCACGAGCGCGCGGCCGTCGAGGCCACAGCACAGGTCGCGGGCGGAGTTGGCGCACACGGCCAGGCGGGGAGCGTGGGGATCCTCATCAGCGCGATCGGCCGGAGGCCCTGATGCCGGCCACATGGTGAGCTCGGCGTGATCCTCGACAACGGCGAGGCGAGGCGGCGGATCGCCGGGCAGCGCGCCGGCGAACCACACGCGTAGGGGCGCACGGGGATCCGCTGCAGGGTGGCGGCCTCGTTGTCTCACGAGGAGTACGCGTCGCTCATCAGAGGACTGAAGAGAGCGCACGGCAGGCACGCGACAGTCCTCGATCGCCTTGCGGCCCCAGGGCCCGGGCACTTCGATGAGCCACCACCAGCGGGCCAGCGGTGCGGTGCCCGCGAGGGGCTCCGGCTGGGCGCCTTCGCTGCAGCGCATCAGCGGGGAGGCCCTGCGACGCTGGCCACGGAGCCGGTGAGCGGCGTACCGGAGGCATCGCGCTTATCGAGTTGCGCGGGTAGGTCCAGGGGAGCGCCGGACGCGCCACATGCCCGCACGGGGCCCGACCCGGCCCACCCGATGACCAGCATGTCCTCGAAGCGCAGGAAGCGGTGGGCGCGCACTCCTCCGGTGCCGCGGCCCTTGCGCGGGATGTCAGCCAGCGAAGTCACCTTGGCGGTGAACGCCGAGGTGCCCGGGAGAGCCGATCGCGAGCCGGCAACGGTGACAATGAGTGCATCCGCATCGTCGCCTGGGACGGACAGGCAGGCGATCAGCTCGGCTCCCTCGGCGAGTCGCATGCCGGCCATGCCCGCCGCGGTCCGCCCCTGCGGCCGGACAGCATCCGCGGGGAAGCGCAGCACCTGCGCGTCGGAGGCAATGAGCACGATGTCGTCCCCCGGGGCCGACTCCTGAGCGCCGACCACCTCGTCGCCGTCATCGAGGGCGATGAGATCCCACTCGCGCTTGGTGGGCGGTCCTTGCACGGCAACGCGCTTGACGACGCCCTGGCGAGTCCCGAGTGCGACGACGGCCGGTGGATCGCTGACCTCGGCGAGGCCGACGACCTTCTCCCCGCGATCGAGGTCGAGCAGGGCGCCGAGGGGAGCGCCGCCGCCGAGCGAGGGCGCGTGGGCGGACGGCGGAAGGATCGGCATCTCGACGACGGGCAGGCGCAGGGCCCGACCCTGGCTGGTGAGGACCGCGACCTCGCCCCTCCCCGTGGCAACCGTGGCGGCCACGATCACGTCGTGAGCTGCCCGGGGTCCGTCCGTGGCGATGTCCGATCCGGACGTGCGGGCGATGAGTCCTGTCCCTGACAGGAGCACGCGGCAGGGCGAGTCCGCTATCTCGAGTGAGGCCGCTGCTGTCGCCACGGTCGACGACGATTCCTCAAGAAGGATCGTGCGGCGCGGAGTGGCGTGTGCTTCCGCGACGGCGAGAAGCTCGTCCGCCACCACTTCGCGCAGGCGGCCCTCGTCGTCGATGATCCCCGACAGCTCTTCGATCCGCCGGGTGAGCTCGTCGCGCTCGGTCTCGAGTTCGATCCTCGAGAACTTCGTCAGTCGTCGCAGCGGCATCTCGAGGATGTAGGTGGCCTGCTCGTGGGACAGGTCGAAGACCGTCATGAGGCGCTCGCGTGCCGCGGCCGTGTCGTCACTCGTGCGAATCAGCTGGATGACCTCGTCGATATCGAGAATCGCAACGAGCAGGCCGTCGACGAGATGGAGGCGCTCGCGCGCACGTGTCCGACGGTGCTCGCTGCGCCGGCGCACTACCTCGCGGCGGTGATCGACGAAGACCTCCAGCATCTCGCGCAGGCCCAGGGTGCGCGGCTCGCCGTCGACAAGCGCGACCGCGTTGATCGTGAAGGCGTCCTCGAGTGGCGTGACCTTGTAGAGCTGCTCGAGCATCGCCTCGGGATTCACGGAAGGCGCGAGCTCGATGACGAGCCGCAGGCCGTGCTCGCCGTCCGTGAGATCCAGGAGATCAGAGATTCCCTGGAGCTTCTTGCTCGTCACCAGATCCTTGATGCGCTCGATCACCCGCTCGGGACCAACGCCGGGCGGCAACTCCGTGACCACGATGCCGCGGCGCCGGGGGCTCACCTGCTCGATACGTGCGGTGGCGCGGACGCGGAAGGATCCGCGCCCCGTGGCGTAGGCCTCGCGAACTCCGGCCAGCCCGAGGATGGTCCCTCCTCCGGGGAGGTCGGGGCCGGGGACGAAACGGATGAGCTCCTCAAGGCCTGCGTCAGGGTGCATGACCAGATGGCGTGCGGCTGCCACGACCTCGCCCAGATTGTGCGGTGCCATGGACGTGGCCATGCCCACCGCGATCCCGGCGGCGCCGTTGACGAGCAGGGCGGGGAAGCCGGCCGGCAGGACCGTCGGCTCGAGTTCGCGACCGTCGTAATTGGGAACGAAGTCGACGACGTCCTCGTCGAGGGACTCGGCAAGGGCGAGGGCGGAGGGCGCCAGACGGCATTCGGTATAGCGCATCGCTGCGGGCCCGTCGTCGGGCGAGCCGAAATTCCCGTGCCCGTCGACCAATGGAAGGCGGAGCGTGAACGGTTGAGCGAGGCGGACGAGGGCGTCGTAGATGGCCGAGTCGCCGTGGGGGTGCAGGCGGCCCATGACCTCGCCGACGACGCGCGCGCTCTTCACGTGCCCGCGATCAGGACGAAGGCCCATCTGGTGCATTTGGAAGACGATCCTTCGCTGCACCGGCTTGAGCCCGTCCCGGGCGTCGGGGAGGGCCCGGGAGTAGATGACGGAGTAGGCGTACTCGAGGAAGGACGAGCGCATCTCGGTATCGACGTCGACATCGATGATGCGATCTGTGCCGTCACTTCGACTCGACGATGCGCCCTTCCGTGCCACCCCGAGAGCCTAAGGGCGACCGCCCTGCAGGGTGACCGCACGCGCCGCCAACCGCGTGGCGAGTCGCAGGGCCTCCTCGACGTCGCGATCGCGGGTCCAGGAGGCGAGGAAGCCCGCAGCGAAGGCATCGCCGGCTCCTGTGGTGTCGCGAGCGTCCGCGGGCACGGCCGGGACGCCCCAGCGAAGGCTTCCGTCGCCCGCGAGGGCTCCGGCGCTCCCCAGCTTCACCACGGCGAGGAGTCCGCCGTCGACGAGGGCCTCGAGGGCATCTTCCGCGGAGGCCCGGCCGGTGAGGGCCTGGGCCTCCGCGGCATTGGCGAAGAGCAGGTCACCCGGCTCGAGCCAACCCAGGAAGGCCTCTGGGCCGAGATCGCGCAGCGGGGCCTCGGAGGAGGCGTCCACGCTCACGGTGAGGCCGAGCCCCCTGGCCCGATCCAGGGCGGCCAAGACAGCCGCTCGCGAGCCCTCCCTCAGCAGCGAGTAGCCACTGGCGTGGAGATGCTCGCCGGCAGACCACGCCAGGGTGTCCACGTCCGACTCCGACAGGCAGGTGTTGGCCCCGGGATCAGGGAACATGGTCCTCTCCCCGTCGGGAGTCACGATCACCACGCACCGGCCGGTGGGCAGCGAGGGGTCGCGCGAGACGCTCAGCGTCACGCCAGCGGCCGTCAGACGTTCGCGGGCACCGTCCCCTCGTGCGTCGGCACCCACGCGCGCGATGAGCTGCACCGGAACGTCGAGCTCGGCCAGCCACGCAGCGACATTGGCCGCGGACCCGCCGTCCTGGTCAGTCACGGAGGACGCCGCATCGGAGCCGGGCGCGGGCGGCGAGGATGTGTGCGCGATGACATCGACCATGACCTCGCCGATGACACGGATGAAGGGTCCGGCAGGGACGGGGCCCCCTGCGGGGACAGTGGACACGGCGGGCACGCGAGATCTTCAGGCGTCCGCGACGGCTACGCGCGAGGCGAGATCCGCATTGCGCAGGATGATCTCCGTGTTGGCCTCCAGGCTGACACCGCCTGAGGCGCGATGGAAGTAGTCGAGCAGGAAGGGAGTGACGTCCTTGCCGCGCACGCCGGATGCCTCAGCCTGGGCCAGGCCTTCGGAGAGGAGGCGGTCGTGGAGATCGGGATCCATCTGGCGGTCTTCGGGCAAGGGATTGGCGACGACCAGGGCGCCCGGGATGGAGAGCGCGCGCCGCGCACGTGAAATGGCCGCGACGTCATTCGCGGAGGCCACCTGCCAGTCGATGCGGCTGCCGGAGTCCGTCAGGTAGAACCCGGGGAAGCGATCGGTGCCGAATCCGACGATCGCGACGTTCAAGGTCTCAAGCCTCTCCAGTGTCGCTGGCACGTCCAGGATCGACTTGACGCCAGAGCAGACCACGATCACCGGCGTCGTGGACAGTGAGGTGAGGTCGGCGGACTCATCCCATGTCTCTCGGGCCTGGCGGTGGACGCCGCCGAGTCCGCCTGTGGCGAAGACTCGGATGCCCGCGAGATTCGCGAGGTGACTGGTCGCGGCCACGGTGGTGGCGGCGTGTCCGCCACGGGCGACCACGGTGGCGATGTCGCGGACGCTTACCTTGACGATGTCGTCGAGGTAAGCGACCCGCGCGAGTTCGTCGTCGGACAGTCCAATACGCACGTCGCCGTCAAGGATCGCGATGGTCGCGGGCACAGCGCCCTGGCGGCGCACGGTCTCCTCGACCTCCCGGGCGACGCGGAGGTTCTCGGGCCGGGGGAGTCCATGGCTGATGATCGTGGACTCGAGGGCAACGACGGGCAGGCCGTCCCGGAGGGCAGCGGCGACCTCGGTGGAGAACTGCAGATCAGGGGGCATGCCGGCACCGTAACGCCTCCGGCGGACGCGCCCTCGGGTGCGTCCGCGAGCCCCTCCCAGGGATGGGAGGATGTCGGCCATGACGGATGCGGGCACCTTGCACCACCGCCTGCGGGGCGATATCGAGCGGAGCGGCTACTACCCGGCTCTGGTCGCAGACGCCCTCGAGACGGCACTCGCGGGCGAGCCCCTCGTCGCCTACGTCGTGCACCACGAGGCGACGTTCGATCGAGATGAGCTTCGTCGGCACGTGACGGTCCTCGTGCTCACTCCCACTCGCCTCATTGTCGGACACACCGATGAGCACGGGCCCGATGACACCTGCCCTGAGCCCTACGCGTCCGCGTCGACGGAGGCTGTCCGCCTGGAGAAGGTCGACTCCGTGGTCGTCACGCGCGTCGTGGCGAATCCAGCGAAGCATCAGGCCGGTGGTCCTATGCGTGAAGTGGTGCTCACCATCGGCTGGGGAGCCGTGGCGCGCATCGACCTCGAGCCAGCCGGCTGCGGCGACTCCGAGTGCGATGCTGATCACGGCTATACCGGGACCGCCAGCAACGACGATTTGTCCCTGCGCGTGTCCGAGGCCGCGGACGGCCCGGATGTGGTCACGCAGACACTGGCCTTCGCTGCTGCGCTGTCCGAGGCTACGGCGGCCCGACTGCGGTGACGGACGCTCTCCAGGCGCCGCCTTACGGCTCGGGCACGCTCTCCGACGTCCTCCCTTCGGTCGCCCGCCTCCTCGGGGTATCCCGCTACTCCGATGTCCTGGACCTCACCGCGCTCGATGTGCACGCTGGCGCTCCCGAGGCTGTCACCGTGCTCCTGATCGATGGACTGGGCTGGTGGCCGTGGCGGGACGCCATTGACTCCACGCCCACCCTTGCCGCCATGGCGCAGCGCCGACTGAGCACCTCCGTGCCCTCGACAACCCCGACGGCTCTCGCGAGCCTGGGCACGGGCTTGCCGCCCGGAGCGCACGGGATCGTCGGTGCGGCGTTCCGGCTCCCGGAGGACGACTCGCTGCTGCACCCGCTGTCGTGGGTGGATGGTCCTCACCCCATGGCGACCCAGCCGGAGCCGACAGTGTTTGAACGCGTCGTGGCGGCAGGAGTGCCAGTGACCAGCGTAGGAGCCAGTGCCTACGCTCAGAGCGGCCTCACGCGTGCAGTGCTACGAGGGGGTGACTACGCAGGTTCCGACACCGTCGATGACATCGTCCACGCAATCGCGGGCCACCGCAGTGGTCTGACCTATGCCTACCTCCCGGACCTGGATCGGACCGGGCACGTGCATGGCGTGCACTCACCAGAATGGCTCCAGGGACTCGTTGCCGTCGACGAGATGGTGGCCCGGGTGCTGGATCGGCTCGGTGAGGAGCACTTGCTCGTCGTGACGGCCGATCACGGAATGGTTGACTGCCCGGTGTCCGCGCGGGTGAACGTCGAGGGACTTCCCGACTTCGATCGTGTCGAGACGGTCGCCGGTGAGCCGCGACTGCGGCATGTGTACTGCCGGCCAGGTGGCGCGGAGCGACTGCGGCAGTCCTGGCAGGAGGCGCTGGGTGATCTGGCGTACGTCCTCACCCGGGATGAGTTCCTCGGCCTCGGTCTCGTGGGGCCCATCGATGCCGACTACGCGGAGAGGATTGGCGACATCGTCGTGCTGGCCCGGGGCGACACGGTGCTGACGAGCGAGGTCGATCCGATCGTGTCCGGGCTCGTGGGCCAGCATGGGTCCGTGACCGATGCCGAGATGGACATCCCGCTCCTGCTCGCGCGCGGGAGCCGGCGTGGCTGAGCTCGTCTTCTTCTCCGGGACCATGGACTGCGGCAAGTCGACACTGGCTCTGCAGACCGACCACAACCACTCGTCGCGCGGTCGCGCGGGACTGGTGTTCACGCAGATGGATCGCGCGGGTGCGTCCGTACTCTCGAGCCGGCTCGGCCTTCGCGTAGACGCCATCGAGGTGACACCCGACCGCGACCTCAGGCGCGTGGTCGTCGATCACCTATCAGCGGGTGGAAGACTCGACTACCTGATCTGCGACGAGGCCCAGTTCTATACGCCCGAGCAAATTGAGCAGCTAGCCGATGTCGTGGATGAGTTCGGCATCGATGTCTATGCCTTCGGTATCACGACCGACTTCCGCACGCGTCTCTTCCCGGGATCGGCACGCCTCATCGAGCTTGCCGACCGCGTCGAAGTCCTTCAGGTGGCGGCACTGTGCTGGTGCGGGCGTCGGGGCACCCATCAGGCTCGGACGGTCGACGGCGTCATCGTCCGTGACGGCGATCAGGTTGTGGTCGGCGATGTCGATGGCGCAGGAGTGGGTCAGGTGGCCTACGAGGTGCTGTGCCGCGATCACCATCGTCGGGGGCTCACAGCGGCCCACGCGGGGCGCGAGCATCAGTCCCGTGATCCTCTTCCCTTTGGGGAGTGAGAAGCCGCTGGGCTTCGTGCTGGTGCGTGCTGCTGGGGGCTAGTGCTCAGGTGTCGGACTGGCCGGCGCCAAAGAGGATCTCGTCCCAGCGCGGGACGCTCGCTCGGCGGCCCTTGCGTGACTTTGCGCGGGCGGGCTCGGTCTGCGCCTTCTCCGGCTCCTCAGACGCGTCGTCGACATCAGCATGTGTCGCAGGGGCCGCTTCGATGATGTCCTCGACCGGTGCGGGCTCGGACTCCTCGCGAGGGAGCGAAACGGTTGATGTCGTCGGGCGCAAGGGCACGACGACATCCTCGGAGGCGAGTCGATGCGATGCAGCATCATCGGGCTGGATTGATCGTGAGCGCGCGTCATAGACCCACGTCGAAACGGGGGAGTCGTCGCCGATGGCGGCCACCACAGTCCAGCGACCATCGGGGCGTCGCCATGAATCCCAGACCAGAGCGGCATCGCCCTTGCCACGGACATCTCGCTGCACGAGCGTCTCGAGGTCCTCGTTGCCCGGTCGGACGACGCAGGCTCGAGCCTGCTCGCTGACCCAGGCACGCTCGGCGAGCACGGGGCCGCTGAAGCGCTCGATGGCGGTGACGTCCATGCCGGATTCCTCTGCGAGCTCGGCGACCGTCGCGCCCGAGCGGATCCGGGACTGGATCTCCCGGGGGCTCAGCGTGTTCAGGGCGGCCTCCTCGCGGCGGTGCGCACGACGTGCGTCGAGGTCAGACGTTAGCCGACGACTAGTCGTGGCGGGCGTGGACCCCGCGACGTACCCGTCCGTTGCCCGCGAGAGCGACGGCGGCCACGAGAACCGCGGACCCCAGGGTGACGAGGAACCCGGCCTGCGGGCCCGCCCGATCGACGAGCCAGCCGGTCCCCGCGGCCGAGGCCGCGACCCCCAGGCCGATGGAGGAAATCGCCCACGACAGGCCCTCGGTGATCTGGGCGGGCAGGACCAGCGCCTCGACGAGGGAGAAGCCCGTGATGAGCACCGGGGACACCGCGAGCCCCGCCAGGAGCACGAGCAGCCCGAGGGCCAGCAGGGTGGGGCGCAGGAGGAGCGGAAGCGTGACGACGAGGAGAGCGAGCGACGCAAAGAGCAACTGCCGTGGGAGGCGATCGTCGCTGGCGCTCCCCGAGCGGGCACCGAGCACGAGCGCGGAGGCCATGGACCCCGCGGCGTAGGCGGCGAGGATGAGTCCCGCGGCGGCACGCTGGCCCGCCTCGTCTGCGAGCGCGACGGTGGCGACGTCGACGGATCCGAAGACCCCGCCGATCGCGATCAGGACTACGAGGACGGAGGGGACGCCCATGCGTCTCAGCGGGTGCCCACTGCCGGTGCGGCGCGCGCCCGTGACGGGAGGCTCGGTGCCCCGCTGCACCAGCAGCAGCGTCGCTCCGACGGACACCAAGACTGCCGAGACCACGACTGGTGCCGGCGCCGAGAGTGCGACTGCGAGGAACGTCGCCAGTGGTGGCCCGATGACGAAGATGAGTTCGTCTAGGACGCCTTCGAAGGCGAATGCCGTGCGCAGGCGTATGTCCGGTCCCAGCACGTGTGCCCAGCGCGCTCGGACGAGAGCGCCGGTGGCCGGCTGTGTCGATCCCGACACGATCGCGAGTGCCACGAGGGCGAGCGAGCCGGCATCGGCCACGGTGGCCCAGGCGAGCAAGAGCAGCGAGACGGCGTGCACGACGACGAGCACGCGCACGACCCGCATCTGGCCCCAGCGATCCACGGCGCGCGATCCGAGCGGGCTCAGGAGCGCGCTGCTGATCGTGTAGGCCGCGGCCACGATGCCCGCGAGCGCGTACGAGCCGCGCAGCTCGCTGACCATGAGGACGATCCCCAGCGCCACCATGGAGATGGGAATGCGGGCGATGAAGGCAGCCGCCGTGAATCGCGCGGCGCCCGGGCGTCGCAGGATCTCGAGGTAAGGACCGGCCATGCCCACGCCTCGAGGCTAGTGGCACGCTGAAGGGATGGATTCCTCGACCGACGCGGCGACCGATGGCATGGCCGAGGGGCTTGCGGACCTGGCGCGGCGTGCCGCGCAGAGCGCCGGCACCCTTCTCAGGGACGAGCGTCCCGCTGAGCTCCAGGTGAGTGCGAAGTCGAGTCCCACGGACGTTGTCACGCAGATGGACCGCGCGGCGGAGGAGCACCTCGCGAGGATGATCCTGGGGGAGCGGCCGGGTGACGGAATCCTCGGCGAGGAGGGTGGCGAGCGCGCCGGGAAGACCGGTGTGCGCTGGATCGTCGACCCCCTCGATGGCACCACCAACTACCTGTACGGATTGCCGCTCTGGTCGGTGAGCGTCGGTGTGGAGGTGGCTGGGCTCGTGGTCGCGGGAGCCGTGTGCGCCCCTGAGCTCGGGATCACGTACGTCGCGCGCCGAGGCGGGGGTGCCTGGGAGGAGTCCCGGCACGGGAGTCGCCGCCTGCGTGCGTCGAGCGTCACGGACCTCGGCCAGGCACTGTTGTCCACGGGCTTCGGCTACGACAGCGAACAGCGCAGGAAGCAGGCCCAGGCGCTCGTGACCGTTGCCCCGCGCGTCCGTGACGTACGCCGGCTCGGCTCGGCGGCGATCGACCTGTGCTGGGTAGCCGCGGGACTGACCGACGCCTACGTCGAGTCGAGGCTCAATCCCTGGGATGTGGCTGCAGGTGCGCTCATCGCGCGGGAGGCGGGAGCTGTGGTGGTCGGCGACCACGACCCGGTGCAAGCGCCCTACGTCCTGGCCAGCGCGCCGGGGATCGCGGACGATCTGATCCGCCTGCTCGACGTCGCCTAGCACCGTCCTCCGGAGCGACCGTCAGTCGATGCGTCGGAGGTCTGCGGCGTACCAGTGCGCGTTGCGCACGTAGGTGTTGACCGCGTGTGCGAGGAGGTCGGGGTCGGCGCCACCCTCGACGATGCGCGCCGGCACGCCGCGTGCGAGTGCACCCGGGGGGACCTCGGTGCCGGGTGCGAGCAGGGCTTGGGCGGCTACGAGTGCCCCTCGTCCGACCCGCGCCCGATGCAGGACCGTGGCTCCCGAGCCCACGAGGGCACCGTCCTCCACGACGCATCCCTCGAGGTGAGCCAGGTGGCCGATGGTGCAGCGGTCGCCGATGGTGGTGTCCAGCTCGGCCGTGCAGTGGATGACCGAGCCGTCCTGGATGGAGGTCTGCTCGCCGACGATGATGCGACCGTGGTCGCCGCGCAGGACGGCGGCGGGCCAGACAGTGGATTCCGCGCCGATAGTCACCTGGCCAATCACGATGGCGTCCGGGTGAACGAAGGCCTGGGGCGCGATGTCGGGGACAAGGTCGCCAAGGGCGTAGATGGGCATGGAGTCCCTCCGGAGGGTGCGCCACAGGCCTGCGATTGCGTGGATTCCATTGTCCCGCGCGTGATGTGACCGGTCACACCCAGGGGCGCTGCGCGAACGATCCGCCTACCTAGGGCACAATCCTCAGGACCCTGGCACAATGCCGGGACTGTCATCCACTGACCGACGAGGGGCTGGGGGCACGCGCCGCAATGGCTACGGACTACGACGCACCGCGTAAGACGGACGAAGAGCTCGCCGAGGACAGCCTCGAGGAGCTCAAGGCTCGTCGTGTCGACAAGGCTGCCTCCACGGTGGATGTCGATGAGGCGGAGCTGGCGGAGACCCTGGAGTTGCCCGGCGCCGACCTCTCCGACGAGAGCCTCACGGTCCGCGTGCTGCCGCGACAGGCGGACGAGTTCACGTGCAGCTCGTGCTTCCTGGTGCACCATCGCAGCCAGTTGGATCACGAGGGGAAGAACGGCCCGGTCTGCACCGACTGCGCGTAGCGCTGTCGGCAACAGGGGTGACTGCGCGTAGCGCTGTCGGCAACAGGGGTGACTGCGCGTAGCGCTAGTCGCTGACCTCGGGCGTCGCCTTGGCTGCGGCGCGGTAGATCACCAGTTGAATGACGGCCGCCGTCGTGGCCGTCGCGAGCGTCCAGGCAAGCGCGCTGGAGAACTTCACCGCGCGGTCGTCGGCGTTCGGTGGCTTCTTGCCCGTCATGGCCGTGTAGCCCGCGCTCAGTGCGCGGTCGGCCGCCCAGGTTGCTGCGAGGACGACGAAAGGTGCCGCGACCTTAAGGATTGGTCGCGCGGACTTCATCTTGGGCTCGGGCGTCGAAGACATGGGCACAGGCTACTCGCCGACGCTGGGGTCGGCCGCCTGCGTTGCCTCGGAGATCCGGGCTTGGTTCACGGCCTCGGCCAGGCGCTCGGGATGTCGAGAGGTGACGATCCAGCGCGGGTGTGGATCGTGCGGGTCGTCAAGTGGCATCGACACGCCTCGCCGTGAGGACCAGGCGCGCAGGACGAGGTAGTCGCGTGGATCGCCGTGACGGCGGGCTTCCTGCATCGCGTCGCGGTCGAGCGGCCACGCCCCCGCGACCGATGCAAGTGGGAGCCGGGCGCGTCCGACACGCACTACGCGATCGTCCACGTGGATACGGGTGCTCGTGGCCACGAGGACGCTCAACCCGATCGCAGCCAGGAGCATCCCGAAACCCCACCCCCAGGCGGCGCCGTACGCCGCCCCGTAGGCGACGCCGACGAGCATGGCGAGACCGATGACGAGGATGAAGACGGCGATCGGCGGATAGAGCCTCTCGCGGTACGAGCGGTGGTTCCCGTCACGTCCCTCGGCCCAGCCGTCTCCACCCGCCGTGGTCATGTGACCAGGGTGTCAGGCCTCCTGCATCCGCGCGGATAGGGTCCGAGGGTGTCGAACGCTCGAGCGCGTCAGCGCAGCCCGCATCCTCCGGAGGACGCCCCGATCCCGGAGCGCCATGCGCAGGCGCCCCAGCCGGGCGACGTCGTTTCCAGCCACTACCGCTGGTGCGTGGGTTGCGGGGCCGATCACCCCGCGGGCCTGAACCTCCGCGTTGTGGCGGGCGAGGGCATGACGATGGCGAGCACGCTGGAGGTGGGCGACTACCACCAGGGTGCTCCCGGGCTCGCGCACGGCGGCATCATCGCGACGGCAATGGACGAGGCGATGGGCGCCCTCAACCGGCTCCTTCTCGTGCCGGTGGTCACCGTGCACCTGGAGGTCGACTACGTGCGACCTGTGCCGGTGGGGACCACCCTGCACATTCGGACGGAGATCGTGGGACAGGTGGGTCGGAAGGTCTACACGTCGGCTCGGGCCTGTCTCGAAGCCGAGGACGGTCCTGTCGCGGTGGAGGCCGCCGCCCTCTTCCTCCAGGTCCCCCTGGAGCACTTTGTGGAGCACGGGAGCGCCGACCACATCCAGGCGGCGATCCGGGAGCGTCCGGGCGGCGCTGAGCAGTGGCGACGTGAGGTAAGCCCGTGATCGAGCCCGTCGACGTCCTCGTCGTGCGACTGGACCCTGGCCTGCCCCTGCCGTCCTACGCCCTGCCCGGAGACGCAGGTTTCGACGTGTGCACGACCGTAGACATCACCCTCGAGCCGGGAGAACGGGCGATCGTGCCCACGGGCATCGCGATCGCGCTGCCCGACGGCTATGCGGCGTTCGTCCATCCGCGCAGTGGCCTGGCGGCCCGACACGGCCTCACGATCGTCAACGCGCCGGGCACGATCGACGCCGGATATCGCGGGGAGGTGAAGGTCTGCCTCCTCAACACCGATGCTCACGATCCCGTCACGCTGAAGCGAGGGGATCGCATCGCGCAGATCGTCGTCCAGCCTGTCGCGCGAGCGGTCCTGCACGAGGCCGATCGCCTTCCCGGGTCGCACCGTGGCGAGGGCGGTTACGGCTCGACGGGTACCGTGGGCGCTCGCATCGAGGAGGCACAGTGAGCGACGAGGCCACACGCAAGGAGCACGGCCCATGGGACGTCACCGAGGTAGACGGTCCCGAGGGGCGACTGGACTTCGGGGCGCTGTGGATCCGCGGTGTCGATGGCCTGCAGGTTCAGGCCCAGGTCGACGAGGCCTCCGGTGCCGTCGGCGTGGTCACGTTGAACCACGGCCAGGGTGGACTGCAGTTGCAGGCCTTCGCGGCTCCGCGCACCGACGGACTCTGGGATGAGGTCCGCGGCAAGCTCAAAGCGTCCGTCACGGGCCAGGGCGGACTGATCGAGGAGCAGGCCGGAGAGCACGGCGTGGAGTTGCGCGGCAAGGTCCCCGGCCAGGGTGCCCTCCAGCCCGTGCGCTTCGTCGGCGTAGACGGGCCGCGATGGTTCCTTCGGGGCCTCTTCCTCGGCCGCGCGGCTGAGCCCGGCGGGTCCCCGGAACTCGAACAGGTCTTCCGCGACATCGTCGTGGACCGCGGAACCGACGCGATGCCGCCGGGCGAAGCCCTCCCCATGCGCCTACCTGCCCAGGCCACACCCGCCGCTGACGCACCGGTCGATCCGGCGTAAGTCGACCTAGCCCCAGCCGGGTGCGGTCGACAGGGCCCGCTGGAGCAGGTGCATGTCGGGGCGTGCGGCAAGAGCGATCGTCGGACGACGCAGGTGGTGCGCCCAGTCATGGGCGACGGACTCGGGGTGGAAGGCGTCACCCCTCCAACCGATCACCGCGACGGGTGCCGAGATGGCAGCGAGCTCCTCCGGATGCGGGCCATGTCCCAGGCTTGCGCACGTGAGGCTGCGTGACAGTTGCTCGTCGGAGTACGCCGGCCAAGCGAGTTGAAGCAGTCGCACGACATCCGAGTGCGGGCTCTCGCGCTCGAGCCTCTCGAGGATCGTCACGCTGCCTTCGCGTGCGACATCGCGAGCGGCACGTGCGGTCGCATCTGCCGCTGACGTGGGGCTGCCCGTCCAGGCGGGCAGGACGCAGGCGATCCTCGGCAGGGGAGACGGCGCAGAAGCTGCCCAGCGCGCGACCGCGTGGGCACCGAGGCTGACGCCGACGAGCGTGGTGCAGTCCGGATTCCTGGCCAGTGCAGCCTCGAGGTGGGGGATCACCTGCTCGACGTCTCCGGTGCGGTCCTCGACGAGCACGACGCCGGATCCGAGCCCCAGCAACTCGGCCGCCGCGGCGCCGGTCGAGCCCGCGCCGTGGACGAGGACGGTGGTCACGGGGGCAGTCTTGCCCACCTCAGCGGGTACGCTGCTAGAGACTCCGGTTGCCGTGACCGGACTCCTGCCGAGGAGGCTCCGTGGCTCGCTGGTGGTCGTCTTGGACCCGAAGCCAGGAGGAGGTCGAGGCGGGCGAGCTCACCACCCAGGCCCAAGAGCACGGCGCACTCGCGATCGCAGCCTGCCAGCGCGGCCAGACAGTCGCGGTCCACGGCATCATCCGCTCGGTCACCCTGCGCCCGCGCGCAAACGCGCCCACGCTCGAAGCGGAGGTCTACGACGGGAGCGGGCACATCACCCTGGTGTGGATCGGCCACCGGCGCCTCTCTGGCGTTGACGTCGGACGCCCGATCTCGGCCCAGGGCCGCGTGACCTGCCCGCAAGGCCAGGTCACGATTTTCAATCCGACCTACCGCCTCTACCCCGAGCCTGCGGAGGCCTCCGTATGAGCCCGGAGCCGCCGGATGGCGACGGGCACGATGCCGACGCGACCCACGAGCCGCTGATCGAGCCCCAGTCCCGCGAGGACGTGCGCGAAGAACGCGTGCTGCTCGATCGAGCACTAGGGGGCTGGCGCGGCATCATCGACAGCGGAGCGCCCACGGTCGTCTTCGTGATCGTGTACGTCGCGACTGGCAACAACCTGAGTGTCGCGGTGTGGTCGGCGCTGGGCGCTGGTGTGGCCATCGCGCTGTGGAGGATTGTCCGGCGCGAGAGTCTGCAGCAGATCTTCGCGGGACTGATCGGCGTGGGCATCTCCGCCTTCGTGGCCTCGCGGACTCAGACCGGAGAGGGCTACTTCATCCCCGGCCTGCTCCAGAACATCGGCTATGGCCTGGCCTTCCTCATCTCCATCCTCGTCGGCTGGCCCCTCATCGGCGTGATCGTCGGATTCCTCACCGGGCAGGGTGTGCGATGGCGCTCGGATCCTGAACTGCGTCGGATCTACTCGGCGGCCTCCTGGATCTGGGTGGGGCTCTTCACCCTGCGCATCGCCGTCCAGGGCCCGATGTACCTCGCAGGATGGGTGGGCCCGCTGGGCTTCGCCAAGGTGATCATGGGAGTCCCGCTCTTCATCGCGGCCGGCTACTTCACCTATCTGGTGCTCAAGCCCGTGTTCGAGCGTCGACGTGAGGCTGAGGCGCAGCGAGACGAGGGGAATCCTCCGCCAGCGGCCTAGGTCGCGACTACGGTCCTTCGCCCCGGTCCGGAGCGTGTGCGTGGTCGCTGAGCATCGACTGCAGCACGGGTTCCTGCTCCGGAGCGCAGACGAACACCAGCTCATCACCGATCTCAAGTGAGTCATCGGCGCTGGGTGAAATGACCCGAGGTCCCCGCACGATGGCGGCAAGAGCCGTATCCGGAGGCCAGTTCATGGATCCCACCCGATGTCCCGCGACGGGAGATCCCGACGACAGGGTGATCTCCACCAGGTCGGCCTGCCCCTGCCGGAAGGTGAACAGGCGCACGAGGTCTCCGACGCTCACTGCCTCCTCCACCAGGGCGGACAGCATGCGCGGCGTCGACACCGCCACGTCGACGCCCCAGGACTCGTTGAACATCCACTCGTTCTTGGGGTGATTCACACGTGCGACGACACGCGGAACCCCGAACTCCGTCTTGGCGAGAAGGGAGACGACGAGATTGACCTTGTCGTCGCCGGTTGCCGCGACCATCACCTGGCACTGGGCGAGGTCGGCCTCCTCCAGGGCGGCCAGCTCACAGGCGTCCGCCTGGAGCATCTGAGCCCCCTGTACGGCGCCGGGCCGGGCCAGCTCCGCGTCACGGTCGATGAGGAGAATGTCGTGTCCGAAGCCGATGAGCTCACGGGCGATCGAACGGCCGACCTTGCCCGCGCCGGCAATGGCGACCCTCATGACGACCCTCCTCGAAGTGCGGCGAAGGCGGCATCCCGGGAGCTGGCGAGGATGCCCTCCACTCGGGCCGCGTCGCCCGTGGCCACGAGGACGTGCACGAGGTCCCCGTCCTGCAGCACGGAGTCAGCCGCGGGGATCATCCCAGTGCCGAGTCGGCTGATGAAACCGACGCGGGCACCCGTGGCAATCTCCATGTCCGCGATCGCGTGGCCGTACCAGCTCGCATGGGCAGGCATCTCGGCGAGGAGGACCTCTCCGCTCGCGTCGCGATACTCCTCCAGGCCGCCCTGGGGGAGTAGCCGTCGCATGATCTGACCCGCGGTCCACGAGACCGTTGCCACGGTCGGGATACCCAGTCGCTGGTAGACCTCCGCGCGACGGGGATCGTAGATGCGCGCGACCACGTGTTCCACGCCGTACGTCTCGCGTGCAACGCGCGCAGCGAGGATGTTGGTGTTGTCACCGCTGCTGACCGCGGCGAAGGCGTGGGCTCGGTCGATGCCGGCCTTCTCGAGCGTCTCGCGATCGAATCCGATGCCCTTGACGGTGGTCCCGGAGAACCGCCCGTTGAGGCGACGAAAGGAATGGGGGTCTTGGTCGACGATCGCGACGGAATGACCGGCCTCGTCGAGGCGATCGGCGAGCAGCGAGCCCACGCGACCGCAGCCGAGGATGACCACATGCACGGATCAGACGCTACACGGATCATCCGTCCAGCGTGGGTCGGTGGTCGGAGCAGGCTGGTCTGGGACCTACCATGCTCCCGTGGCCGTGACGGACACCGTGAAGCGGCTCTTCTTCGGCCGCGCACTCCGCAGCGATCGCTTGGGCGACACCCTGCTCCCCAAGCGCATCGCTCTTCCGGTCTTTGCAAGTGACGCGCTCTCGTCCAACGCGTATGCGACGCAGGAGATCCTCATCGTCCTCGCCTTGGGCGGGTTCTCCCTCTATTCGTTCGGCCCCTGGGTCGCCCTCGCGGTGGTCATCCTGTACTTCGTCGTGGTCGCGTCCTACCGCCAGAACGTCCACGCCTATCCGGGAGGCGGGGGCGACTACACCGTCGTCTCTGAGAACCTGGGGCCGAAGTGGGGTGTCTTCACGGCCAGTGCGCTGCTCGTCGACTACACCCTCACCGTCGCCGTCTCCATCTCGGCTGCCGTCGCCAACCTGGGGTCCGTCTTTCCTGTCATCGCGGACCATGCCGCCTGGTGGGCGGTGGGGATCATCGTCGTCATCACGCTCGTCAACCTGCGCGGAATTCGCGAGTCGGGAGTGGCCTTCGCTATTCCGACGTACCTCTTCATCGCTTCGATCGCGATCATGGTGGGGACCGGGATCATCCGCACCGTGATGGGTGCCGAACTCACGGCGGAGAGCGCGGGCTGGGAGATCATCGCCGAAGACGAGGTGATGGGCCTAGCCCTGGCGTTCCTGGTCGCTCGCGCCTTCTCATCAGGCACGACGGCACTCACCGGCATCGAGGCGATCGCCAATGGCGTGCCGTCCTTCCGCAAGCCCAAGTCGCGCAATGCGGCCACGACCCTGCTCCTGCTGGGAGTGATCTCCATGGCGATGTTCGCCTCGATCACCTGGCTCGCATTGTCGACGGGGGTCAAGATCACAGAGGATGACGCGGCTCTCGTAGGCCTCCCCGAGGGACAGCCTCAGAAGACCGTGATCGTCCAGGTGGCGCAGGCCGTCTTCGGAGAGTTCACCATTGCCGTCCTCGTGATCTCACTTGCGACAGCCCTGATCCTGGCGCTTGCCGCCAATACGGCGTTCAACGGATTTCCCGTCCTCGGATCCATCCTGGCCCGCGATGGCTACCTGCCCCGTCAGCTACACACGCGTGGCGACCGGCTCTCCTACAGCAACGGCATCATCGTGCTGGCGGGCTTCGCGATGGTCCTCGTGATCGTCTACCAGGCGGATGTGTCGTCGCTGATCCAGCTCTACATCATCGGCGTGTTCGTTGCCTTCACGCTGGGCCAGATCGGGATGCTCCGGCACTGGAACCGCGAACTCCGGCGCGATCCCTCGCTCGAGGAGCGCCGCAAGATGAAGCGATCACGCGCGATCAACGCGGTTGGCGCAGGTCTCACGGGCTTCGTCTTGATCCTTGTCCTTGCGACGAAGTTCCTCCAGGGTGCCTGGATCGTGGTGGTGGCCATGCCGGTGCTCTTCGTCATCATGCAGGGGATTCACCGTCACTACGACCGGGTCCGAGAGGAGCTCGCCGTAGGCGACGAGATGCACGTGACTTTGCCGTCCCGCGTGCACGGCATCGTGCTCATCTCGAAGCTGCACAAGCCCGCGCTGCGCGCACTGGCATATGCCCGCGCCACGCGGCACGACACGCTCGAAGCCCTGACGGTCGATGTGGATCCGGTCGAGACCGCAGAGCTGCGACGCGACTGGGAGCGGCGCGATATTCCGGTGACCTTGCGGGTGATCGAGTCTCCCTACCGCGAGATCACACGGCCCATCATCGACTACATCAAGCGCGTGCGGCGCGAGAGCCCACGGGACCTGGTCACGGTCTACGTACCGGAATACGTGGTCGGCCACTGGTGGGAGCAACTGCTGCACAACCAGTCTGCCCTGCGCCTCAAGACGCGCCTGCTCTTCGCCCCCGGCGTCATGGTGGTGAGCGTCCCGTGGCAGCTTGCGTCCTCAGAGCTCTCCGGGGACTCCGCCGACTGGCGCCAGCCCTAAGCCCCCACTCGCTCCGACGGACGCACGCCCGCCGGCCCTCCGAAGAACGCCTCGTGCCACAGGGCGAGCATGAGGAGCACGAAGATCTTCCGCGAGGCATCGACTTCGCCTGACGCATGCGCGCGCACCATGTCATCCACGACCGTCATGTTGAGGATCGAAGCAAGGAAGGCGCTGCGCCTGATGGGGGCGAGCACAGAGTCGGGGTCCTCAGCGAGCCAGTGTCTGAAGGGCGTGGGGAATCCGAGCTTGGCGCGCTTCTCAGTCGTCTCGGGGATGCGGCCGCGGAAGGCTCGGCGCAGGAGCCACTTGGTGGTGCCATCCCGGTACTTGAGGCGATCGGGGATGCGCGCGCTGACCGCAGCCACCTCCGGGTCGAGGTAGGGGACGCGCAATTCCAGGGAGTGGGCCATCGTCATGCGGTCGGCCTTCGCGAGGATGTCGCCACGGAGCCAGAAGTTCATATCGACGAGCTGCATGCGACGAGACTCCGGCAGGGAATCGAAGCCCACATACTCGGCTGCGAGCACATCGGCGGGACGCACGTGCGCGGCATGGCGCGGGTCCTTGAGAAGCCTGCGAACCTCGTCCGGGCGGAAGATGTAAGCGTTACCGATGTATCGCTCCGCGAAGGGCGTGGTCGCACGGCGGAGGTAGTTGCGGCCGGGGAACGGCCGCGCCGATCGACCGAGTCGGCCGGCCAGGCGTCGTAGCGGCGCGGGTAGGCGGCGGATGCGGTCCAGGTCGATCGGCTCGCGATAGATCCGGTACCCGCCAAAGAGCTCGTCTGCTCCCTCGCCGGAAAGGACCACCGTCACCTCTTCGCGTGCCGCGCGTGCGACGAAGTAGAGGGAGACCGCAGAGGGATCGGCCACGGGTTCGTCGAAGTACCAGGCGATGTCCGGCAGCACGTCCAGGTAGTCGGACAGATCGACGCGGATCTCGTGATGGTCCGTGCCCAGCGCGTCGGCGACTTCGCGAGCCTCGGCATGTTCGCTCACCGCGTCGAACCCGACAGTAAAGGTCTTCACCGGCTCGAGGCCCATTGCCTGTCGCTGCTCCTGGACGAGAGTCACGGTGATGGCACTGTCGACACCGCCGCTGAGGAAGGCACCGACGGGGACATCGGCGATGAGATGGTGCTCGACGGAGTCCTCGAGCACGGATCGCACCTCGTCGATCAGCAGCGTTTCGTCATCGACCTCGGGGGCGAACTCGTAGCGCCAGTAACGCTCGGGCAGGAGCTTGGGGTCCGCGAGTTCCACGACGGCGTAGTGGCCCGGATCGAGCCGGTGAATACCGAGGAAAAAGGTCTGGGGCAGGGGATTGAACTGGAAGGACAGGTAGTTGACCACCGCGTCCATGTCGACTTCGGGAGTCACCTGCGGGTCGACGAGCAGGCTCTTGATCTCCGATCCGAACGCCGCGACGCGCGCCCCGTCCTCCAGGCGCACATAGAGAGGCTTGATGCCGAAGGGATCGCGCGCAAGCACAAGCCTCTGCAGCGAGGCGTCGTAGATGCAGAGGCCGAACATGCCCCGCAGGCGGCGGAGCATCCCCGGCAGGTCCGCGCGCCCCATGTGCTCGTACAGCCTCAGGATCGTGTCGGTGTCGCTGCTGCTGCGCGGCGGCAGGCCCGCCTCTGCGAGCTCGGCGTCGAGTTCCCGGTAGTTGTAGATCTCACCGTTGAAGACGATGCCAATGGTGCCGTCGGCGCTCCACATAGGCTGGTGACCGCCCGCGATGTCGATGATCGACAGCCGCGTCATACCGAAGGCGAAGTCCGAACCGACATAGGAGCCCGAGTCATCAGGGCCGCGGTGGTGAATGACCTCGAGCATGGGGCCAATTACCTGGGAAGTGCGCTCAGCGGGACCCAGGACACCGGCGATACCGCACATGCGGCCTGGACCTCCTTCGCGCCCGCGCCTTCCGGGCCCCGTCACGCTAACAGGTCGCGTGAGGGAATCCGGGCCAGCGAGGTCCGCGTCGGCGTCCGCGCGTCGCGCAGTAGTGTGGAAGCGAGCCGGCGCGCCTGCCTGGTACGCGCATAGCCGGCGGAGGAGGGATACGTCGTGGCAGCGAGTCGGGACAGCCTGGGAGCACGGTCTACTCTCGCCGTGGGGGATCGGGACTACGAGATCTTCCGCATCGACGCCGTGCCCGGTGCGGACTCGTTGCCGTTCACGCATCGCATCCTGCTTGAGAACCTGCTGCGCACTGAGGACGGCGCCAACGTCACCGAGGGGCAGATCCGTGCCCTCGGAGCGTGGACTGCCGATGCCGAGCCCTCCGAAGAAATCCAGTTCACTCCGGCGCGAGTGATCATGCAGGACTTCACCGGCGTGCCGGTCGTCGTCGACCTCGCGACCATGCGCGAGGCCGTGGTGGACCTCGGCGGGGATCCGGCGAAGATCGAGCCACTGGCACCAGCGGAACTCGTGATCGACCACAGCGTCATCGCGGACTACTTCGGTCGTCCGGACGCCGCGGACCTCAACACCGCCCTGGAGTACGAGCGCAATCGGGAGCGCTACCAGTTCCTGCGCTGGGGCCAGGGTGCCTTCGAGGAGTTCAAGGTCGTGCCGCCCGGCACGGGGATCGTGCACCAGGTCAATATCGAGCACCTTGCGCGCGTCGTCATGGCGCGGGGAGGTCAGGCGTATCCCGACACCGTGGTGGGCACGGACAGTCACACCACGATGGTCAACGGACTTGGCGTCGTGGGCTGGGGGGTTGGCGGCATCGAAGCCGAGGCAGCCATGCTGGGCCAGCCCGTGTCGATGCTGATCCCGCGCGTGGTCGGCTTCAAGCTCACTGGAGAGTTGCCCGCGGGCGCTACCGCGACCGACCTTGTACTCACCATCACAGAGAAGCTCCGCAAGCACGGTGTCGTGGGCAAGTTCGTCGAGTTCTACGGCGAGGGCGTCAGCGCTGTGCCGCTCGCAGACCGGGCAACCATCGGCAACATGAGCCCGGAGTACGGCTCCACAGTGGCGATCTTCCCGATCGACGGGGCGACCATCGACTACCTGCGCCTGACGGGCCGTTCGGAGGAGCAGATCGCGCTGGTGGAGGCCTACGCGAAGGCCCAGGGCCTCTGGCACGACCCCGCCCGCGAGGCGCGCTACTCGGAGTACGTCGAACTCGACCTCGGGACGGTGGTGCCGTCACTTGCGGGCCCCAAGCGACCCCAGGACCGGGTTTCGTTGAGCGAGGCGAAGGAGGCCTTCGTCGGCGCCCTCCACGATTTCACCCGGGAACCGGCGGCGGCGGTGGAGACGCAGATCGACGGCGAGCCCGTGGAGATCGGTCACGGCGCAGTGGTCATCGCGGCGATTACGTCCTGCACGAACACCTCGAACCCGTCCGTCATGGTGGGGGCTGGCCTGCTCGCCAAGAAGGCGGTTGAGCGGGGCCTGACCCGCAAACCGTGGGTTAAGACCACCCTCGGCCCCGGGTCGCAGGTGGTGACCGACTACTACGACCGGGCGGGGCTCACGCCATTCCTCGACAAGCTGGGCTTCGAGACCGTGGGCTACGGCTGCACGGTGTGCATTGGTAACTCCGGACCGCTCATCCCCGAGGTAAGCGCCGCGGTCAACGAGGCGGACCTTGCCGTGGTCTCGGTGCTGAGTGGCAATCGCAACTTCGAGGGCCGCATCAACCCCGACGTCAAGATGAACTACCTTGCGTCGCCACCCCTCGTCGTGGCCTATGCCATCGCGGGCACGATGGACATCGACTTCGCGACCGAGCCGCTCGGGCTCGACGATGCGGGCGCGCCGGTCTTCCTTGCGGATGTCTGGCCCAGTCCGCAGGAGATCCAATCCGTCATTGACGCGAGCATCGACGAGGAGATGTTCGCCGCGCGCTATGCCGACGTCTTCCATGGAGATGACCGCTGGCGGAGCCTTCCGACGCCGACCGGGGACCGATTCGCCTGGGATCCGTCAAGCACCTACGTGCGGAAGGCGCCGTACTTCGAAGGCATGCCACGCGACCCCGAGCCGCTGCATGACATCACTGGCGCCCGAGTGCTACTCAAGCTCGGCGACTCGGTCACCACGGATCACATCTCTCCTGCCGGGAGCATCAAGGCCGACAGCCCGGCGGGGCGCTACCTCGCTGACCACGGGGTCGACCGCAAGGATTTCAACTCCTACGGATCCCGACGCGGCAACCACGAGGTGATGATCCGGGGCACCTTCGCCAACATTCGGCTGCGCAACCTCATGCTCCACGATGTCGAGGGCGGCTACACGGTCGACTTCACGACGCCGAACGACGAGACGGTGCCCGTCTACGACGCCGCGATGGCTTACGCGGCCCACCACACCCCGCTGGTCGTCCTGGCAGGCAAGGAGTATGGATCAGGCTCCAGCCGCGACTGGGCGGCGAAGGGCACGGCCCTGCTCGGCGTCAAGGCAGTCATCGCGCAGTCCTACGAGCGCATCCACCGCTCCAACCTCATTGGCATGGGTGTCCTACCGCTGCAGTTCCCTGAGGGCATGAGCGCAGACTCACTCGGACTTCAAGGCGATGAGGTCTTCACCATCCGCGGGGTCACGGCCTTCAACGAAGGCCGCATTCCCTCGGAAGTGGACGTCGAGGCGGTGGCTGCCGACGGGCGCACCGTGGAGTTCAGCGCACGGGTACGCGTGGACACGCCGGGAGAGGCCGACTACTACCGCCACGGCGGCATCCTGCAGTACGTCCTGCGCTCACTGGTCTAGCCATGCGCCCGCCGGGATGGCCGGCGCGCGTCGCTGATCCGGACAGTGCGGATTTCCCCGAGTCGGCCACGCGATGGCTCTGGGATGTCGGCAGCATCGAGCGCTCGCCGGTATCGGTGTGGGCACGTCACCCGAGGGCTCTGGCCTTCCGGGTTGCCTGCGACCTGGAAGCACGGGTCGAGGGGGCGCGAGCGGCCTACGCGCGGGCGCGGACGGTCCTGGCCGAGGCGGGTCTCGACCCCGAGGAGGCGCTGAGGGCTCTCGAAGCAGAGGCAGCAGACCTGCAGAGGCTGCAGCGCGAGGTGGCCATGGTGGTCGAGGCCCTTGACGGGCGCCGCTGGCACGCTCGGCTCTGACGTGTGAGAGACCGCGGGGGCGCCTACACTTCGAGGGTCGAGCGCGCCACCAGGGCGCGTGGGCGGGAGGCGAGTCCGGCATGGGTCTGCTCGAAGGGATTGCCTCGCCGGAGGACTTGCGTCAGATCCCCGAGGAGGACCTGCCTGCCCTCGCCGAGGACATTCGGGGGTTTCTCGTCGAGCAAGTGTCCGCCACCGGAGGCCACCTCGGCCCCAATCTCGGCGTCGTGGAGGTCACCTTGGCCCTCCATCGCGTGTTCGACTCGCCTCGGGATGTCATCCTCTGGGACACCGGACATCAGGCATACGTCCACAAGATCCTCACCGGTCGCTGGCGCGCCTTCGACACGCTGCGCAAGGAAGGCGGCCTCTCGGGCTACCCGTCGCGCGCGGAGTCCGAGCACGACGTGATCGAGAACTCCCACGCCTCGACGGCGCTGTCCTACGCAGACGGCATTGCGAAGGCTTTCGAGCTCCAGGGCGAGCTCTCGGGCGATGACGCACGACATGTCGTCGCCGTGGTGGGCGATGGCTCGCTCACCGGGGGCATGGCGTGGGAAGCGCTCAACAACATCGCAGGCTCAGATCGCCCCATGGTCATCCTGGTCAATGACAACGAGCGCTCCTACTCGCCGACCATTGGCGGCCTGGCACATCACCTGGCGACACTGCGCACGACGCAGGGCTACGAGCGTTTCCTCCAGTGGGGTCGTCGCACTCTGCAGCGGACGCCGGTTGTGGGCGCGCCGGTCTACGAGGCCCTGCATGGCATGAAGAAGGGCCTGAAGGACATCGTCGCGCCACAGGGGATGTTTGAGGATCTCGGCCTCAAGTACGTGGGCCCCATCGACGGCCACGACACCCTCGAGGTCGAGCATGCGCTGCGACGCGCCCGTGACTTCCCCGGCCCGGTGGTCGTTCACGTCATTACCGAGAAGGGTCGGGGATACGCGCCGGCCGAGCAGGACGAGGCCGACCGCTTCCACGGGATCGGCGTCATCGACCCTGAGACGGGTCAGCCCCTTCGCGCATCGGGCAGGACGTGGACGTCGGTGTTCGCCGACGAGCTCGTGGAGATCGGGGGAGAGGATCCCCGGGTCGTGGGCATCACGGCGGCCATGCTGGGTCCCACCGGGCTGGATCGCTTTGCTCAGCGCTTTCCCGACCGCACCTTCGACGTGGGAATCGCCGAGCAGCACGCCGCCACCAGCGCGGCGGGCATGGCATATGCCGGTCTGCACCCCGTCGTCGCTGTCTACGCCACGTTCCTCAACCGTGCGATCGACCAGGTGCTTCTCGACTGCGCGCTGCATCGTGCAGGGGTGACCTTCGTGCTGGATCGCGCGGGCGTCACCGGGGACGATGGCCCGAGCCACAATGGCATCTGGGATATGTCGCTTCTCGGCGTCGTACCGGGACTCCGTCTGGCAGCGCCTCGCGACGCGAGCGCTCTGCGCGAGCAGTTGCGTGAGGCCGTTGCGATCTCCGACGCACCCACCGTGGTGCGCTTTCCCAAGGGGACCGTGCCGGATGACATCCCTGCGCTTCGCCGCATCGACGGGGTGGACATCCTTCGCGAGTCCGAAACCTGCGATGTGCTCGTCGTCGCCGTGGGCGCCTTCGCCACCCTCGGGCTCGAGGTTGCTGATGCCCTGGCAGCCCAGGGCATCAGTGCGACGGTCGCCGATCCGCGATGGGCATTGCCCATTCCGACCCGGCTTGCCGGTCTCGCCGCGGATGCGGATCTCGTGGTGGTGCTCGAGGACAACATGCGAGCGGGAGGGATCGGCACGGCCATGCGCAGTGCGCTCGAGGATGCGGGGGTGGCGACGCCTGCACTGACGTTCGGCATGCCGCCGGAATTCCCCCACCACGGCTCTCGGTCGAGCGTTCTCGCCCAGGCAGGGATGAGCGCCCAAGAGATCGCACGGCGCGTTACGGAGCGCGTGGCCGCACCGATCCCGGACCTCTCCGATGATGTCGCCTCGGCTCAGGAACCCCGCGCCTGATCAGCCTGTCTCGACTCCGAGCGCGGCAGCGGCGAGGGCGTCCGCGCAGAGGGTGACCTGCCAGGGGCGAGCACCGGCCCGCAGCAGAGCGTTGCCGACTGAATCGGTGTCCACGGGCTCGGGTGGCTCCCATGCCCACCGACGGACTGCATCGGGGGGCACAAGGTTCTCCACGGGCATGCCGTGCGCCTCAGCGATAGCCGAAAGGGACGCTCGCGCGCGGGCCAGGCGGTCGGCTGCCTCGGGATCGCGGTCACGCCAGACGCGTGCCGGTGGCGGGCCCTCCGCAGCAAGAGCCGGCGCTGGCAGGGCATCCTCCGGGAGCGAGCGGGCGGATTCGACCGCCCGCCACCACCGATCGAGGTGCCGAGCGGCATGCCCCTTGCGGAACTCAGGGAGTGCGGCGAGGGCGTCGCGGTCACGGGGCGCCGCGGTCGCAGCCGCCACGATGGCGGCGTCGGGCAGGACTCGGCCAGGACTCACGTCCATGCGCTGGGCGAGGTCGTCACGGGACTCCCACAGGGCACGCACGACACCGAGCGGTCGCCTACCCCTGACACGGTGCATGCCTGAGGTCCGACGCCAGGGATCGCGACGTGGCTGTGCCGGGGGCTGGTGGAGGACGGATTGGAACTCCTCTTCGGCCCAGGCGGACTTCCCGGTCCGCGCGAGGTCGGCATCGAGGATGTCGTGAAGATCGACCAGGACCTCGACGTCGAGCGCGGCGTAGCGCAGCCAGTCATCCGGGAGAGGTCGCCTCGACCAGTCAGCGGCACCGTGGCCCTTGGCCAAATGAAGTCCGAGCTCGCTCTCGACCAATGGACCGAGCCCGACGCGCTCCCGACCGAGGAGGCGTGCGGCGAGCTCGGTGTCGAAGATGCGCAGTGGGACGAGTCCGACCTCCCGCATGCATGGCAGGTCCTGCGAGGCAGCATGCAGGATCCATGTGGCCTCGCGCAGTGGGTCCGCCAGCGTGGAGAGATCGTCGAAGGCAGTGGGGTCGATGAGCCACGTTCCGCCACCGCGCCGGAAGAACTGCACGAGGTAGGCGCGCTGGCCGTATTTGAAACCCGATGCGCGCTCGGCGTCCACCGCGACGGGACCGTATCCCTGGGACAAGGAAGCAGTGGCCTCGCGGAGCGACTCGGGCGTGGTGACGACCACGGGAAGGCCGTCAAGGAGTTCGACGGGCGGGAGCGGAGCGGCAGGCTCGTCCGCGGCGACATCGCCGGTCTCGCCGGTATCGACGGGGGAGTCCACGGCGGATCTCAGGTGGCCCGACGCGGCTGCACGAGCGCTGAGACGCCAGGCGGAAGGGGAAGGAGTCCCGCTGCCTGCGCGAGTGCGGCGGCCCAGGCCTGAGCCTCGAGACCTACGTCATCGGGATCCCCGACCGGGGTCCACGAGGCGCGGATCTCGATCGAACCCGTCACGTCACGCTCTCCGAGCGCTCCAAACGACTCGCTCATCACGCGCGTCACGGTGCCACCGAGAGCTGTACGGGGGCCTCCCTCGGCCTCGAGAGACTCCAGGAGCCATGCCCAGGCGACTCCCGTGAGGAGCGGATCGGTTGCCAGGTCGGGCTCCAGGGTCGCCCGGATGAAGACCACGGCACGGAAGTGACCCTCCCAGGCGTCGACCCCCTCAGGATCGTGAAGGAGTACGAAGCGGCCGGATGCGAGCTCCTCGTCGTCCTCGACGAACTCCGCGGTGAGTGCGACGGCGTGAGGTGCGAGCCGCTGAGGGGCCGGTCCCTCGTCGATGGAGAGCTCGGGCCGAAAGCGCACTGCGCGCAGGCTCGCAAGGGCGCGGTCGAAGGACGCTGCGCCAGTGGTCACTTCCGCAGGGTACGACGACCAGGGAGCGGCTCGGCGCTCCCACGCCGCGGCGGCGGGGCGTGGGGATGGGAGAGCCCGTCAGGGATTCTCGGGGTCGGGGCCTTCCTGCTGGAGGACGAGGCAGACGCTGTTGATGCAGTAGCGCAGGTCCGTGGGCGTCGCGTAGCCCTCGCCCTCGAAAACGTGCCCGAGGTGACTGCCGCACGAAGCACATCGCACTTCCGTGCGCACCATGCCGTGGCTGCGGTCCTGGATCTCGATGATGCGGTCGCCGGCCAGCGGGGTGAAGAAGGATGGCCAACCGCAGTGTGAGTCGAATTTCGTCTCCGAGCGGAAGAGTTCGGAACCGCATGCTCGGCAGGCGTAGGTGCCGACCGACTTGGAGTCGACGTACTCACCGGACCAGGCCGGCTCCGTGCCAGCCTGGCGCAGGACGGCGTACTCGGCCGGCGTGAGGCGCGACCTCCACTCTTCCTCCGTGCGAGCGGCGGGGTAGGCGCCGCCATCGGGACGCTGTGGCTCTACAGTCGGCATGCCGCCAGCGTAGGCGCATCACGGCCGCTGCGCTGGCCGGAGATGCCGAGGCGGCGGGTGGAGTCGACAGCGAAGGAGCCGACGATGAGCGACATGCTGGACATCCGGGACTCGTGGCTGAGTTCCGAGCAGCTGGAGCAGGCCCGTGAGCGCCTGCCTATCGTCTACGTCGAGGCGATCCCCGTGCGTGTGGACCCCCTGGGTTCGATCACCTCGGTTGGTCTCCTGCTCCGGGCCATGGCCGACGGGTCCATCAGCCGGGCTCTCGTGTCGGGGCGCGTGCTCTACGGCGAAAGGATCCGCGAGGCTTTGCTGCGGCATATCGAGAAGGATCTCGGGCCGATGGCCCTGCCGCGGCTCCCCCTGGACCCCGCTCCCTTTACCGTCGCGGAGTACTTCCCGGATCCGTCGGTGAGCGGCTACCACGATCCACGCCAGCACGCCGTGAGCCTCGCGTATGTGGTGCCGTGCGACGGCGACTGCGCGCCGAGCCAGGAGTCACTGGACCTCACATGGGTGTCGCCGCAGGAGGCGGCGTCCGAGACATTCCAGGCCGAGATGACCGGCGGCCAGGGACGGCTTGTGCGGCTTGCGCTCGCGTTCGCAGGCCAGCTCGACTAGCCCACCCAGCGGAGCGCGACTACGCCGGTCCGAAGTCCGGCGGGCGACCAGCGGCCTTGGCGAGCAGGGCCTCGGCGAGGTCCGGGCCCCTGAAGGAGTTGCGCATGAGGTGAAGGCTCTCCTCGATGCTCAGCCTCAGGTCTGCGCTATCGGCCGCTGACAGCTGTCGCTTCATCGTGGCCAGGGAAGTCGGAGAGCAATGGGTAGCCACGTCCGTCGCCCACGCCATGGCCGCGCCGACGACGTCGTCGTGGACACCCTGCACGAGGCCGATGCGGTCAGCCTCGGCTGCGTCAAGCGGCCTGCCGCTGAGGAGGATCTCAGCGGCGCGTTGCCGGCCGATCATGCGAGGCAGGAGCCAGGCGACGCCGTACTCGGCGACGAGGCCGAGTCGACTGAAGGCCGAGATGAAGCGCGCCGTCGGGGAGGCGAAGCACACATCCCCGGTGAGGGCGATGACGAAGCCGAGGCCCGCGGCGGGACCGTTGACCGCCATGACGACGGGGATCCTCACGTCGAGCGCGCCGGTCGGAAGGTCATCCCATGCGGTCTCCGAGACGAATCCCTCAAGCGCATCGGGCCCTTGGGCGAGGACCGAAAGATCCGCGCCCGAGCAGAAACCGCGGCCAGCCCCCGTCACGACGGCCACGCGGACATCTGGATCGGCATCGGCCTCCCGCAGGGCACGGGCATATGCCGCGCCCATGTCGGACGTGAGGGCGTTGAGGCGCTCGGGTCGGTTCAGCGTGATGAGCGCAACGCGGTCGCGGACCTCGACGAGCACGGGTACGTCGGACATGTGCCCACCCTGCCACGCCCGACGCTGCGACGGCGCACCCGGTTTCCCCGAGCTGGGCGGACTACTCGTAGGGGTCGACGCCCAGGAGGGTCTCGTCCTCGGGCGTCAACTCAGAGGAGGATCGGTCGAAGGGATCGATGCCGGGGCCGTCGCCGTCGATGATGTCCTCGGCGTATCGGCCTGCTTCCGGATCGTCTGGGTCACTCGGATCGATGATGTGCATGGCGGCCTGCTCAGCCGGGACCCAGGGCGCCGGCTCGAGCCCACCGGCGTGCATGGGGTCGTCGCTGGCATCCTCGGCGTCCTCCATCGCCAGCACCGACTCGGTGTCCTCGAGCGGGTAGTCGTAGCCGTCGAGCGATCCCTCGCCGGACTCGCCGCGCAGCGCGGCCTGGATGGCCTCGGCCTCCATCACCATCCTCAGGCGCTCAGCCTGGTCCGCAGCGTCGCCCGCGACGTCCGTGACGTCCTGGGTGGCTCGCGCCACCTCGTCGGGCGCATCGCCGTGGATTTCGCGTGTCATGTCTCCTCCTCGACCTCTTCATTGTGGCCGGCGCGGAGCGGAGAAGTCAGGGCCTAAGTCCCCTGGAGAGGATGGCGTCCATGGCTTCGGACACGGTGAGGGACCAACGGGGGTCGGGCAGCCAGCCTCCATCGCCGCGTATGGCCGCGGACACCGACTCGATCATGAGCCGGTAGGGATCCACGGGAGCGAAGTGCTCGACGCGCTCCCCGTCACGGTCCAGGACCCGCAGCGCACTCGGGCGCAGCCACGACGTGTACGCATCGTTGCCGGTGAACTCGATGAGACCGTGCTCTCCCTCGACGACGAGGCTTTCGTAGGCCGTCTCAATGAAGCTCGCGCGGACCTGAACCGGTACGTCGCCTAGCCGGAGAGAAGCGGCCG
>CAYYZU010000004.1:0-11459 GCA_964476205.1 uncultured Actinomyces sp.
TGCCGGACGGGGCGGCGGGAAGGTGAGGGATGACCTGGTCGACGGAGTGGACCGCGCGGGCGGCCTGCCGTACATCCGATCCCGACGCCCTCTTCGTCCAAGGTGCCGCCCAAAATCGGGCAAAGGTCATCTGCCAGGGCTGCCAGGTGGGCACCGCGTGCCCCGCGGTCGCCCCCCTTTACCGCCTCGACGCCCGCGCGAGCTCCAGCATGACCGAGCGTGAGCGCCGGGCCCTGCTGCGTCGCCGCCCGCAGGTCACCTCATGGCGTCAACTCCTGCAGACCGCGCGCGATGAGTACGAGCGCGCCGTGGGCCTCGACGTCTTCCGCGCGTCCTAGTCGCGCACGTCAGTCTTTCGTTAATCCGCGCTTAAGGCGTCGGCTTCGTCGACGCGAGCAGCGTCCCCACCTCGCGCAGTCCCTCGAGATCGTGCACGTCCTCGGCGAGTGCGTAGACCTCCGTGACCGGCACCCCTGGGTGCGCAGCGGTGAAGCGCCGCGCCAGTCGGGCCTGCCGTTCGGCATTGCGGAGCCGATCGGCGTGCAGGCGCAGCAGGGCAGCGGCCGCCGGGTCCTCGGTCTGGAGGCGCTGCACCGCCGCTGTCGCCTCCTCCACGCTGAGCTCGGGCGCGCGCACCTCCTGCACGCGATTGAGGACCAGTCCGGCCAACGGCATGCCGTCCTGCTTCAGTCGATCGACGAAGTAGGAGGCCTCGCGCAGGGCGTCGCGCTCGGGAGCGGCCACGACCATGAACGACGTACCTGGATCCTTGAGCAGCGCGTATGTCGCCTCCGCGCGCTCGCGGAACCCACCGAACATCGTGTCGACTGCACCGACAAAAGCGGCCAGATCGGTGAGCAACTGCGCGCCGAGGATCTTGGTGAGTACGCCGGAGAAGAGCCCGAGGCCCGCGCCGAGGATCTTGCCGAGCCCACGGCCTGCGCCGCGCGCCGGCGCGGTGAGGATCTTGATGAAGCGTCCGTCGAGGAAGGTGCCTAGGCGGTCCGGAGCATCAAGGAAGTCCAACGCCGAACGCGACGGGGGAGTGTCGACCACGATGAGATCCCAGGTGCCGTCGCGGTCGGCCTCGGTGCGCAGTTGGCCGAGCTTCTCCATCGCCATGTACTCCTGCGTGCCCGCGAAGGAGGACGAAAGGGCCTGGTAGAACGGGTTATCGAGGATCGCCTGGGCGCGGTCCGCGTCGGAGTGGGACTCGACGACCTCGTCGAAGGTCCGCTTCATGTCGAGCATCATCGCGCTCAGTGAGCCGCTGCCCTCCACGCCGATGACCGGCCGCGGAGTGTTGTCGAGTTCATTCAGTCCCATGGCCTGGGCGAGTCGGCGTGCGGGGTCGATGGTGAGCACGCACACGCGCCGGCCCATCTCGGCGGCGCGCAGTCCGACGGCAGCGGCAGTCGTGGTCTTGCCGACGCCTCCGGACCCGCAGCACACGATGATGCGCGTCGCGGGATCGCGCAGGAGCGCGTCGACATCGAGCGCGGGGACGTCGGGCATCAGGCCATCCCCTGCTCGTGCAGCATGTCGGCGAGCTCGTAGAGGGCGGCGAGGTCGATGCCTCCGGCGAGGAAGGGCAGTTCGTAGACCGGTCGTCCGAGGGCCGCAATGCGCGCGCGCTCGGTCTCCTCGAGCGCCACGCGGGCCGCGTGGTCTGCGCCCTCGGCCCGCAGGGCCTCCACGATTCGCGCAGACGTCTCGATCCCCGCCGAGCGAAGTGAAGCCTCGAGGCTGCCGGCATCGATCGAGGTGAGCGCAGACATCGACGGCATCAGGGGCGGTCTCGTCATGTTGACGACGATGCCGCCGACCGGGAGCGCGGCGTCCTCGAGTTCGGCGACGCCGTCGGCCGTCTCCTGCACCGGCATCTCCTCGAGAAGCGTCGTGAGATGCACCGCGGTCTTGTCGGAGCGCAGCACCGCCATGACCCCGTCTGCCTGGTTGCGGATGGGTCCGACCTTCGCTACGCCCGCAATCTCGGTGTTGACGTTGAGGAATCGCGTGATGCGGCCGGTGGGTGGCGCGTCGAGGACGATCGCGTCGTACGCGCGGGCATGCTTCTTGTCGCGTCGGCGTACCAACTCGACCGCCTTGCCGGTGAGCAGCACATCCCGCAGCCCGGGAGCGATGGTCGTGACGAACTCCATGGCGCCCATGCGACGCAGCACTCCGCCGGCGCGGCGCAGGTTGTAGAAGAGCTCGAGGTATTCGAGCAGGGCTTCCTCCGGGTCGACGGCGAGTCCCCACACCTCGCCTCCGCCGGGAGCCGAGGCGAGCTTGCGCTCCTCGTAGGGCAGGGGAGGAGTGTCGAAGAGTTGGGCGAGGCCCTGGCGGCCTTCGACCTCCATGAGCATCACGTGGCGTCCGTCGCGTGCAAGCGCCAGAGCGAGGGCTGCCGCGACGGTGGTCTTGCCGGTTCCGCCCTTGCCCGAGACGACGTGCAGGACCACGTCGGGCCAGTCGGTCGAGGGCACCGCATGAGCCTAGTCCGGCCCCGGTTGTCTGCGGTCCGGGCCGTACTAGGGTCGGGCCATGAACCGGTGGGAATACGCGACCGTGCCCCTGCTCATCCACGCGACCAAGCAGATCCTCGACACGTGGGGGGAGGACGGCTGGGAACTCGTGCAGGTCGTCCCCGGACCCAACGCCGAGAACGTCGTCGCCTACCTCAAGCGACCCAAGGAGCAGTGATGTCCCACACCGCACGCCTCGCTGAACTCGGCATCGTCATCCCCGAGGTGGTGCCGCCGGTCGCCGCATATGTGCCGGCCGTCGTCACCGGGCGTTACGTCTACACCTCGGGCCAGTTGCCGATGCGCGACGGCGCGATGATCGCCGAGGGCCTTGTCGGCTCCGACGTCGATCCCGAGGTTGCCAAGGACTGCGCGCGCCAGAGTGCGATCAACGCCCTCGCTGCCGCTCAGTCGGTCATCGGATCGCTCGATCGCGTGACCCGGGTCGTCAAGGTGGTCGGCTTTGTCGCCAGCGCCCCCGGCTTCACCGCTCAGCCCGCGGTGATCAACGGCGCGAGCGAGTTGCTCCTGGAAGTCTTCGGCGATGCAGGGCGCCATGCCCGATCGGCCGTGGGCGTCTCCGGTCTGCCCATCAACGCCCCCGTCGAGGTGGAGATGGTGCTGGAGGTCGCCGACTGAGCGTCCCGCGCATGCCCCCGGAGGTGAGCCTTCGCGCCCGCGCGCTGCTCGCCGGCGAGTGGGATCCACCGCCCGTGCGCGATGCCTCCACCGTCGTGCTCCTGCGCGATGCCGACACGCTTGAGACCTACCTCATGCGCCGCGCCGCGACCATGGCCTTCGCCGCAGGAATGTATGTCTTCCCCGGTGGGCGCATCGACGAAGCTGACTGCGACATCGACCTTGCCTGGGTCGGTGAGCCGCTCAACGCGAGCCGCATGACGGCAGGCGAGCGCCAGGCCCGCGGGCTCGTCGTTGGCGCCGTGCGCGAGGTCTTCGAGGAGACGGGGGTGCTCCTTGCCACCGACGACTCCGGTCGTTTCCCGACGGAAGACGCCGCGTGGGAGGACGACCGCGCAGCGGTGGCCGAGTCCAGCCCCGCACTCGCTGAGGTGCTTGCGCGACGCGGACTGCGCATCGACCCAGGCTTGCTTCCGCTATGGACGCACTGGGTCACCCCGGAAGTCGAGTCCAAGAGGTACGACGTGCGGTTCTTCGTGGCGGCCGTGCCCCCCGGGCAGCATGCGCGCGACGTGAGCGGCGAGGCCGACCAGGTGCTGTGGACGTCGCCGGGCGCGGCGCTCGGCGACTACTCGCGCGGCCAACTCCCCATGCTGCCGCCGACAGTCGCCACGCTCGCTGACCTCGCCGCGCTCCCCGATGTCGCGACGGTCCTGGCGAGCGCGGCCAGCCGTGAGGTCCGTCCGCTCATGCCGCGCCCGCGGCTCGAAGACGGCGACACGATTGCCTGGGACGTCATCGACGTGCGCGACGGATCCGTCGTCGTGCGGCTGCCCGCGGAGCCAGCCGGATCCGAGGTCGCGGGCGCATGAGCGGCCTGCCCCTCATCGGCTCCGATGCTCCCTGGTCGGGTGGCCCCTTTAGCGCGACGGTCACGTGCCTCCTTGCATCCAACCCGAGCCCGATGACTCTCGACGGCACCAACACCTGGCTCGTCGGCGCGCGGGGCGGCGCCATCGTCGTCATCGACCCGGGCCCCGACGACGCCGCACACCTACAGTCGATCGTCGACGCCGCGGAGGGGCGTGTGGCGCAGATCCTGCTCACGCACGGGCATCCGGATCACGCCGAGGGTGCGCGCCATCTCCACGAGATGACTGGTGCGGCCGTCCGCGCGCTCGATCCCGAGCATGTCTTCGGCGGCGAGGGACTCGACGAGGGAGCCGTGATCGCTGCGGGAGACGACGAGATCCACGTGATCGCGACGCCGGGCCACACGTCGGACTGCCTGAGCTTCCACCTGCCGCGCGACGGGGCGTTGCTCACCGGCGACACGGTGCTCGGTCGCGGCACCACCGTGGTCGCGTGGCCCGATGGCCACCTTGGCGACTACCTCGACTCCCTTGCTGCTCTGCGCGCGCGGGCCGAGGTCAGCCAGGCGCGCGCGATCCTGCCCGGCCACGGCCCCGTCCTCGCGGATCCGGTCGGCGTACTCGATGCCTACCTTGAGCACCGGCGCGCACGACTCGATCAGGTACGCGCGGCAGTGGAAGCGGGTGCGCGCACGCCCGAAGACGTGGTCGATGCGGTGTACGACGACATTCCTGACGCGGTGCGCTGGGCGGCCCTGCTGAGCACCCGCGCCCAGCTCGCCTACCTGGGCCTCTGACTCGGTTTTTGCCAGTTAAGCGACGCTCCCGAGCGTCTAGCGTCGTGCAAGTGGCAAAAAGTCCGCGCGAGCCGCTCAGACCCGACTAGCGCGCTCGCCGCGCGAGCCGCTCAGACCCGACTAGCGCGCTCGCCGCGCGAGCCGCTCCATGTCCATCAGCAGCACCTGCCGCTGGTCCACCTCGATCCACCCGCGCTGCGTGAAGTCCGCGAGCGCCTTGTTGACTGTCTCGCGCGAAGCGCCTACCAACTGGGCGAGTTCCTCCTGCGTGAGGTCATGGTGCACGAGCACGCCATCGGGACCCGGCTGACCGAACTTGTCGGCCAGCTCGAGCAGCTGCTTGGCCACGCGACCGGGTACGTCGGAGAAGACAAGGTCGGCCAGCGCCTCATTGGTGCGGCGCAGCCGCTGAGCGAGCGCCTGGAGCAGTGCCTCCGCGACCTCGGGGCGGCCGGTGAGCCAGGGCCGCAGGTCCGCGTGCCCCAGGCCCACCACGACGGTGTCGGTGACAGCCGTGGCCGTGGCCGTGCGCGGGCCCGGGTCGAAGAGCGACAGCTCTCCGAAGACCTCGCCCGGCCCGAGTACGGCGAGCAGGGACTCGCGGCCATCGGGGGAGGTCTGACCGAGCTTCACCTTGCCGTCCAGGATCACGTACATCCGGTCGCCAGGCTCGCCCTCGGAGAAGATCACGCCGCTGCGGGGCACGCGCTTCTCCGTCATCGAGGCGCGCAGGGCTGCAGCAGCCTCGGCGTCGAGCGCCGAGAAGAGCGGTGCCTGCATGAGTGCGTCGTCCACGGGACCTCCTTGTCACAGTCTGGCGTATGGATGACCGGGCTGCCCGTGCAGGTGCGCGGCGCGGCTGATGAGTTCACCGTTCCGACAGGGGCCCGACGTACCCTGGCCGGGTGCCTGATGCCGTCCGTAGCGCCCGCCGCATGGGCCGCCTCCTGGCGCAGGCCTACCCGGACGCCGACACCGAGCTCGACTTCACGACCCCGCTCGAGCTCCTCGTCGCCACCGTCCTGTCGGCGCAGAGCACCGACGTGCGCGTCAACGCCGTGACCCCGGGACTCTTCGCCCGCTACCCCGATGCGGCCGCCTACGCCAGCGCCGATCGCGCCGAGCTCGAGTCCTACATCCAGACCGTCGGCCTCTACCGCTCCAAGGCGGCGAGCATCCAGGGACTCGCACAGGCGATCTGCGAGCGTCATGGCGGCGAGGTGCCCGGGACCCTCGACGAGCTCGTCGCACTGCCCGGCGTGGGCCGCAAGACCGCCAACGTCGTTCTCGGCAACGCCTTCGGGATCCCTGGGATCACCGTCGACACGCATGTCGGCCGGCTCGCGCGACGCTTCGGCTGGACCGAGGAGACCGTGCCCGAGAAGGTCGAGGCGGATCTCATGGAGCTCTTCCCGCCGTCGGAGTGGACCGACCTGTCGCACCGGATGATCCTGCACGGCCGGCGCGTGTGCCACGCGCGCAATCCCGCGTGTGACGCATGCCCGCTTGCATCGCTGTGTCCGTCATCCACCGCGTCTACGGCGCCGAAGCCCGAGTCGAAGTCCAAGGCGAAGGCGCGCGCATGATCGACCGGGATCCGAACGTCGGCCTCGCGCTTGCGGGCGTGCAACTCCCGGACTGGCTTCAGCCTGTGGCCGAAGCCGCTGGAGGAGTCAAGGGGTCGGACCTCACCCGATTCCTGCCGCCGCCCACCGGTGGCCGGCCGTCAGCCGTGCTCATGCTCCTCGGCGAAGGGACCCAGGGTCCCGACCTCCTGCTCATCGAGCGTGCACATGACATGCGTTCGCACGCGGGGCAGCCGGCATTCCCCGGCGGCGCACTGGAGTCGGGTGACACCGGCCCGATCGCGGCGGCCTTGCGCGAGGCGCACGAGGAGACCGCGCTCGATCCCGCGGGGGTCGAGCCCTTCGCCATGCTGCCGGACCTGTGGGTCCCGGTGAGCGACTTCGTCGTCACGCCCGTCCTGGCCTGGTGGCGTGACCCCTCGCCCGTGCGCGCAGCTGATCCGACCGAAGTCGCCAGCGTCCATCGCGTGCCCATCGAGCAACTCGTGGATCCGGCACGACGCATGCGCGTGCGTCACCCCTCCGGCTACGTCGGCCTCGGATTCGACGTGGCGGGACTGCTGGTGTGGGGATTCACCGCGGGCCTCATCAACGGACTGCTTGAACTCGCCGGCTGGAGTCGGCCCTGGGACTCCGACCGCATCGTCGACCTTGCCGCGGGTGAGGAACTCACGTGAACGTCGTCGACGCCATCGTCGTCGCGGCGATAGTCGTCTTCGCCTGGACAGGATGGCGGCAGGGCTTCGTCGCCGGATTGCTCTCCTTCGGCGGCTTCCTCTTTGGCGCCCTCGCCGCCGCGCTGCTGCTTCCGCGGGTCTTCGAGGGAGTGGACCTGCCCGGAGCCCTCGGCCCGATCCTCCTGGCCACCGCGATCCTGCTTGCCGCACTCGTCGGACAGACGCTTGCCTCCTTCCTCGGCAGGCGACTGCGCTCGGCGATGACGTGGCGGGGGGTGCAGGTCGTCGACAGTGCCGCGGGCGCGGCGCTCAATGTCGTCGCACTCGCGGTCGTCCTGTGGATCATCGCGACCGCGGTCGGGCTCGTGCCGAGCCTGTCCGTTGCCCGCGAGGTTCGCTCGTCCCTGGTGCTGCGCACGCTCGACTCCGCGGTACCCGATCGTGCACGCGATCTTTTCTCCGGGTTGCGCAACGCGGTCGACGCCTCGGGGCTGCCCCGCGTCTTCTCCGGTCTCGGGCAGTACGCCGGCCCACAGGTGCCGGCCCCCAACGACCGCCTACTTCGTGACCCCGCGGTGCGGGCCTCGTGGCCCTCACTCGTGAAGGTCACCGCGGTCGCGTGCGATGCCGTGGTCACCGGATCCGGCTTCGCCTACGCCCCCGACCGCATCCTCACCAACGCCCACGTGGTCGCGGGCTCGGAGCAGCCCAGCATCCGCATCCCTGGCGATCCGGCGAGCTACGAGGCCTCCGTCGTCGCGATCGACGCGCGGCTGGACCTTGCCGTGTTGCTCGTGGAGGGACTGCCGGCTCCCGCACTCGCGTTCGCGACGCGTCCGGCCGAGACGGGCGATGGAGCGGTCGTCGCAGGATTCCCCGGGGGCGGCGACCTTGAGGCCGGAGCCGCACGCATCCGTGCGCGCATTGACGCACGCGGGGAGGACATCTACGGGCGCTCCGGCGTCGTGCGCGACGTGTATTCCTTCCGTGGCACCGTGGTCCCCGGCAACTCCGGTGGTCCGCTTCTCGCACCCAATGGCCGCGTCTACGGCGTCGTCTTCGCCGCGGGGCTCGGCGAGGAGGAGACCGGCTACGCGATCACCGCGGAGCAGGCCGCTCCGCTGGCGCAGCGCGGTGCGCAATCCTTCGAGCCCGTTGACACCGGCGCCTGCCGCTAGCCGACATCCCTGACGCGCGCGGTGAGCGTGTCGATAAGCGCGCACGTCGCGTCGTCGATCGGGCCCTCGTATTCACCGATGCTCTCCTGCGCGCGCTCGTTGAGGCGCGCGGCACCGACGGCATTGCCTCGGGCGGCATGGGTCGCACCCGCCGCGGCCTGCGCGAGGCCGCGCCAGAGCGGCCGCTCGTCTGTGGGGCAGCAGCGCCAACGCATCTCGAGCACCTCGTGCGCGTGGAAGGGAAGCCCTCGCTCCAGGTAGTCGTGCGCCTCGACGACGGCTTCCGTCGACGTGATGCTCGGACGCGGCTCGACGCCGGGGTAGCCGTCCGAATCCCAGGCGAGGGGTCGGCCAAGGCGGTCGCGGGGGCGCTCACTCACGCGGCAGGCCGTCGAGCCACTTCAGCACGAGCGAGTCGAAGAGTTCCGGGGACTCCTCGTGCGGGAAGTGGCCGACGGCCTCCATCACGTGGAAGTCGTAGGGAGCAGCAACCCACTCTCCGGAGCCCTCTGCGCTGCGCAGGAGGACGGAGGGATCCTCGGCACCGTGGATGTGCAGCACGGGCACGTCGATCGGCGTCTCCATGCGGTGGGAGTAGCGCACGCCGTCGGTGCGTACAAGCGAGCGCAGGGCCCATCGGTGGTACTCCACGGCGCAGTGTGCCGTCGGCCACAGGGAGAACGCCGAGCGGTAGGCGAGCGCGGTGTCGGCATCGGGCCACCCGGGTGTCGCGGACCACGACTGCAGGATCTCGCCGACGCGCGAGCAGTCGTCGGCCATGAGCGAGCGCTCCGGGAGGAAGGGCCACTGGAAACCCACGGCGTACAGCGCCTGTCTGCGCTGGATGGCATCGCGCACGATGGCGGCGCGAAAGCGCCTCGGGTGCGGCATCGAGACGGGGACGATGGCATCGACCACCTCGGGATCCAGCACGGCCATGCTCCACGCGATGAGGCCGCCCCAGCCGTGTCCGATGACCGTGGCCGAGGGCTCGCCCAGGCTCCGGATCACGCCGGCTACGTCGCGCGACAGGGTGTTGGGGTCGTAGCCGTGGGGAGTGTGGTCCGAACCGCCGTAGCCTCGCAGGTCCATCGCAACCACGCGGTAGCCGGCGTCGGCGAAGGTGCGCAGTTGGCGCCGCCAGGACCACCACAGCGTGGGAAAGCCGTGGAGGAGTACGACGAGCGGCCCCTCGCCCGCCTCGACGATGTGGAAGCGCGCACCGTTGGCGGAGACTTCTCGATGAGCCCAGGGACCGGGCTCTCGGATGATGGCGTCGGGATCGAGGAGCACGCCGCGTCAGCGCTCGGGCAGGGCGCGCGACTCCGTGTTCGGCCCAGTGATCGGCTCCACGGCCGACTGCAGCGTTGACGCGGTCTGCTCGATCTGCGCGATCGTGCGATCCGGACCCTTGATCTTGGCCGACTCCTTCTTGCCGAGCAGGCCGAGGATCGCGGCGGCGATGAAGAGCACCAGTGTCACGATGCCGAAACCGGCCCACACGGGGAGCCCGAGCGCGACCAGTACGTAGGCGAGCGTGACGAGCAGGAAGATGCCGCCGAGGGCTGCCATCGACAGGGCGCTCACCAGGAAGATGCCGGTCTTGCCGGCTGCCCGCCCGGTCTGCTGCAACTCCAGCTTGGCCAGCGCGATCTGCGCCTTGACCAGTCGCTGGAGGTCTGCGACGGCAGCGGCAACGAGGGCCTTGATCGAGGCCTCTCCCGGGGGAGTCGTGTCGGGCATGGTCGTCTCCTTCGCTGTCCGTCGCAGGAAGGCTAGTGGGTCCCCTGCGGCGGCGTGCCGGCTTCCCCGTCAGCAGCCTGCTGATAGACGTCAGGAATGCCGTCACCGTCCACGTCCGCCTCCTCGATGGCCGCCTCACGGCGGTAGTGCCGATTGCGGGAGATGAGCAAGACCGAGGCGATGAGAGCGGAGATGACCGAGGCCGTGAAGACGGCGGTCTTGGCACTGTCGAGGAGCCCGATGTTGTCCGAGTAGGCCAGCTCGGTGATGAGTAGCGCGACCGTGAAACCGATGCCTGCGAGCACTCCAACGGCGAAGACGTCCCGCCATCCGATTGCCGGATTGAGTCGCGCGCGTGTGAATCGCGCCATGAGCCACGCGGTGGTCACCACGCCGATGGGCTTGCCGAGGATGAGGCCGGCCATGATGCCGATGGCCACCGGATTGCTCAGCGGCTCGATGAGACCGGTGCTGCGCAGGTCGACGCCTGCTGCGAAGAACGCGAAGAGCGGCACGCACAGGCCCGCACTGAGTGGGAGCAGCATGCGCTGCAGCCGGTCCACCGGAGATTCCGATTCACCCGGGTCGGTGCTGGCGCGGGTGAGCAGGGCCATGGCCACGCCCGCGACCGTCGCGTGGATGCCGCTCTCATGGGTGGCCCACCAGATGACGAGCGCAAGAGGCACGTAGATGAAGGGGCTGCGCACGCGCTTTCGCTGCAGGAGCCAGTAGACAACCAGGAGCACGACCGCCAGGCCGAAGTAGAAGAGGGAAAAACCCTTGGAGTAGAAGATCGCGATGATCGTGATCGCCCCGAGGTCGTCCACGACGGCGAGCGTGAGGAGGAAGGCGCGCAGCGCGACGGGCAGCATGCGCCCCACCACGGCGAGCACGGCGAGCGCGAAGGCGATGTCGGTGGCCATGGGCACGGCCCATCCCCGCAGGCCACCTGGCTCGCCCGATGTGGCGACGATGGCCACGAAGATGACGGCCGGCACGATCATGCCGCCGAGCGCGGCGGCGATGGGGACGGCGGCCTGAGCGGGCTTCGACAGGGTGCCGTGCGTGAGTTCGTGTTTGAGCTCGAGGCCTGCGACGAAGAAGAAGACGGCGAGCAGGCCATCGGCAGCCCACGTCGCAAGGCTGAGGTTGAGGCCGAGCGCCTCCGGGCCCACCGTGATCGCGCCGAGCTCGAAGTAGGCATCGCCCCAGGGAGAGTTGGCCCACGCGATGGCGATGACCGCCGCGATGAGCAGCAGGACGCCGCCGATGGTCTCGCCGCGCAGTGCGCGCAGCAGCCAGACGCGTTCGCCGAGCGGGGGCCGATCGAAGATCTGGTGCGTCATGCCCTCAGGCAGTTGACTCCCAGCAGGAGTGGTCACGAGGGGCCTCCAGGGTCGGTCGATGAGACGCCGACCAGACTTCCCGGCACACCGCGG
>CAYYZU010000004.1:11559-27802 GCA_964476205.1 uncultured Actinomyces sp.
GGGGCCTCCAGGGTCGGTCGATGAGACGCCGACCAGACTTCCCGGCACACCGCGGTCCAATCTACCTTCGTTCAGGACCTCCCGCCGCGTGGGCACTCGACGAATGACCGGTTAGTCCTCGCCGCTGCTCGTCTGCAGGCCGGTGGAGATCAGGTGCATGACATGCGGGTCGGCCAGGGTCGTGACATCGCCGAGTGACCGGTTCTCCGCCACGTCACGCAGGAGTCGCCGCATGATCTTGCCGGAGCGCGTCTTGGGCAGCTCCGACACGATCATGATCTGCCGCGGCTTGGCGATCGGCCCGATCTCGTGGGCGACGTGATTGCGCAGCGCGGTGATGTACTCGCTGCCGTCGGCACCCTCCTCGACGCCGCCGCGCAGGATGACGAACGCCACGATCCCCTGCCCGGTGACGTCGTCGGCGGCGCCGACCACGGCGGCCTCCGCCACGGTCGGGTGCGACACGAGCGCCGATTCGACCTCGGTCGTCGAGATCCGGTGACCGGAGACATTCATGACGTCATCGACACGGCCGAGCAGCCACAGGGCGCCGTCGAAGTCGATCTTGGCCCCGTCGCCGGCGAAGTAGTACTGCGGCCAGCGTGACCAGTAGGTGTCGACGTAGCGCTCGTTGTCGCCCCAGATGCCACGCAGCATGGAGGGCCAGGGCTCGGTGAGTACGAGGTAGCCGCCATGGCCGTGCTCGACCGGTCGGCCCTCATCGTCTACGACCGCAGCGCCGATGCCGGGCAGTGGGCGCATGGCGGAGCCGGGCTTGGTGGCGGTCACGCCAGGAAGCGGACTGATCATGATCGCGCCCGTCTCGGTCTGCCACCACGTGTCGACGATGGGGCAGTCGTCGTCGCCGATGACGTCCCGGTACCACATCCAGGCCTCGGGGTTGATCGGCTCGCCTACTGTGCCGAGCAGGCGCAGTGATGACAGGTCATGCTCCCGCGGGAAGTCCGTGCCCCACTTCATGAAGGTGCGGATCGCGGTGGGCGCGGTGTAGAAGAGCGTGACGCCGTACTTCGCGACGATCTCCCAGAAGCGCCCCTTGTGCGGGGTGTCGGGGGTGCCCTCGTAGATCACCTGCGTCACGCGGTTGGCGAGGGGGCCGTAGACGATGTAGCTGTGTCCGGTCACCCAGCCGATGTCGGCGGTGCACCAGTAGACGTCGGTGTCGGGCTTGAGGTCGAAGACGTTCCAGTGGGTGAAAGCGGTCTGCGTGAGGTAGCCGCCGCTGGTGTGAAGGATCCCCTTGGGCTTCCCGGTCGTGCCCGAGGTGTAGAGAATGAAGAGCGGGTGCTCGCTGTCGAATGCCTGCGGCTCGTGCACGTCGGGCTGACGATCGACGAGCTCGTGCCACCAGATGTCGCGGCCTTCCTGCATGACGACATCTCCGCCGGTGCGGCGTACGACGAGCACGTGCTCGACGCTCGGGGTGTGCTCGACCGCCTCGTCGACCGCGGGCTTGAGCGCCATGGGTGCGCCGCGGCGATTCTGCCCGTCTGCCGTGATGACGAGCTTCGCCTGCGCATCGTCGATGCGCGAGCGCAGCGCCTCGGCGGAGAACCCCGCGAAGACGACGGAGTGCGGGGCGCCGATGCGCGCGCAGGCGAGCATGGCCACGACGGCCTCGGGGATCATCGGCAGGTAGATCGCGACGCGATCGCCCGCACTCACGCCCAGCTCGGTGAGAGCGTGCGCGGCCTTGCTCACCTCGCGCTGCAGCTCGGCGTAGGTGATGTCGCGCGTGTCGCCCGGCTCTCCCTCGAAGTGGAGTGCCACCTGGTCGCCGTGCCCTGACTCGACATGGCGGTCGACGCAGTTGTAGGAGACGTTGAGCTTGCCGTCGACGAACCAGCGCGCGAAGGGCGCGTTGCTCCAGTCGAGCACCTCGGTCCACGGCTCGGCCCAGTCCAGGCGTCGGGCCTGCTCCGCCCAGAAGCCGAGTCGGTCCGCCGCGGCCTCGTCGTACATCGACGCCTGGGCGTTGGCCTGGGCAGCGAACTCCGGGCTAGGCGGGAAGGTCCTGTCCTCCTGCAGCAGGTTGGCCAATGCCTCGTCCGACACGTCTCCTCCTCCAGGTCCGCGACTCCGGGTCCGCGACTCCGGGTGCGTCTGCACGCTCACCGCGTGTGACATGGGCCACGGTAGTCGCCCCGGATGAGCGGTGAAGGGGCTTCCCGCGCGTCACGCGGAGCCATGGGGGCCCCTCATGCGTCAGGATGGGGAGGTCGGTGCCCCCGACCGATAGCCACTGGAGGTCCGCGTGCGTCCCCGCGTGCTTGTCCCGCTCCTGCTCGCCTTGGCGGCCGCCCTCGGCCTGGTCGTCGGCGCCGTGCTCCCGGGCTCGCCGTCCACGCCGACCGCCGACTCCTCCACTCCGGCGCCTAGTGAGCCCACCGACGGTGGATCGCCCGAGTCGCCGAGCGCCGAGCCGCTTCCTACCGACTCGTCTTCGTCGCCCGCCATCGGCGAGGTCATGGGAGAGGGCGGCGGGGTCTCTGCCGTCAACCTCCCTCAGCCGGACTTCCCGGTGGAGAAGCTCGCCCCCGGCGAGAAGCCCCCGCAGTTCGTCACGATTTCCTTCGACGGCTCCTGCAGCCTCGACATCATGCGCCACTACATGGACACGGCTGAGCAGGCCAACGCGTTCTTCACCTTCTTCGTGTCAGGTCTGTGCCTGCTGCCCGAGGACAATCGCTTCGTCTACCAAACCCCGGGCCGCGAGGCGGGCTCGAGCGCCATCGGCTTCGCCGACGATGCTCAGGAGGTCGTCGGTCGCGTCGCCAACTACAAGGAGGCGTACGAGCGCGGCCATGAAATCGGCACGCACTTCCTCGGGCACTGGTGCGAGCCCAATGACGGTGCGGTCAATTCGTGGGGGACCGCGGAGTGGGAGAGCGAGTTCGCTCAGGACGTCTCCATGATGGACAACTGGGCAGCCAACAGTGGCGTGACGGATCCCGCGCCCTTGCCCTTCAATCACAGCGTCATCAAGGGTGCGCGAACGCCGTGCCTCGAGGGCCAGCGCGATGTGATGTACCCGATCTTCGCCGCGAACGGCTTCACCTACGACGCCTCGAATCCTGGTTCCTTCCAGTGGCCGGTGAAGAACGAGTACGGCCTGTGGGACTTCCCGCTGCAGACCATGAAGGTTGTCGGCTACGACCGGTCCAATCTGTCGATGGACTACAACTTCCTCTGCGCGCAGAACGACTGCCAGCAGGAGGCTGATCAGGCGACGTGCGACCGGATCGAGCAGTCGACCTACGACTCGCTCATGGCGGCGACCGACGCGCTCTACAACGGCAACCGCGCGCCGTTCTTCTTCGGCAACCACTTCAACACCTGGGTCTGCGGTGCCTACCAGAAGGCGATCACGCGCTACGTCCTTGACGCCGCCGCGCAGTACCCCGACCTGAAGTTCGTCTCCAATGCCCAGCTCGTGCAGTGGCTCGAGGCTCAGGACCCGGCGGTCCTGCAGAAGCTCGTAGCCCAGGGGGTGCAGACCTACTGAACGATCCCCTCGCCACCCTCGCCGGACTCCCGGGCGTCGGCGAGGCCTGTGACGTCGCCCGAGGCGAGGTCGATCGCCTGCTCTGGGATCGCGGCGTGCGCGCTCGCGCGGCGGAGATCGCCGCTGCCTCGGCTCTCACGGGCGCGCGCGACTCAGCGGCGCTCGAGGGCGCCGATGTCTCCCTCGAAGTTGTACGCGCGGGGCTCGATGATTCCCCGCTCGGGCGCGCCGTGGCCTCCTCCCTGGCTGTGACCGCCGCCGTGCCCGGCCAGGTCGATCCCTGGCAACGCGCGCCACTCCAGGTGCTCGCACACCTGCATGCCCTGGCCGCCCGTGGCTTCGAGGAGGCCGACGCCCTTGGCCGGCCCCGCCAGCACGATGAGGTCGTCGATCCCCTGCACATGGGCACGCCCCTTCCCTGGAGTGAAGTCTCCGATCGTCTGGTCGGCCTTGCCGATGTGCTCACTCAGCCGACCGAAGCACCGGCGCTGCTCGTCGCGGCGATCGCGCATGGTGAGCTCATGACGCTCCAGCCCTTCCGCTGGGGCTCGGGCCTCATCGCGCGTGCCTCCGTGCGCCTCGTGCTCGCTTCCCGCGGTGTCGATCCCGATCTGCTCGGGTGCCCGGAGGCGGGGATGCTCTCCCTCGGCCGCAGTTCCTATGTCGCGGCCTTGCGGGGCTACCGCTCCGGAGAGCCCGCGGGTGTTGCCGAGTGGATCCGTTGGAACGCGTCAGCGGTCGGCTTCGGTGCCTCCTCCGACTCACCCCATCGCTAGCCCGATGGGCGTGGTGCTACCTCGGCGAGGTCCACTCCGTCATTGCGCGGCTCCCTCGAAGGGATCGGCGTGAACGGTGCCGGAACACGCAGGTCGAGTACCCAGGGATAGCCGCGCCCCGCGATCACGGTGAAGACCCTGACCTTCACCGTGGGCGAGGCCAGCCCTTCTGCCTCGGCGGGAGAGATGAGCCAGCGCAGTCGCGCCGTCGCCACGCCGTCTTCGATCGTGGCCTCCTGCTCGCCACGGCCCCGGAAGCCGACAGAGTCGCGCGGCTGGAGCACCACGCGCTCCCCTACGGTCGCGACGCGTGCGCGCATGACAAGTGTTCTATCCCGGAAGAAGACATCCACGCGGACGGAGCTCGTCGAGACAGCGGGTGCCGACTCCGCGGTGGGACACAAGGATTCCAACGCCTTATCCAGTGTCCGGGATGCTTCGGCAGTCATGGGGATCGCGGCGCCCGACGCATCGATGAGTGGCGACTCAGCCGTGTCGGAAAGCGCAGAACCATCGGAAAGCGTGGAGCCGATGGTGCCGCAGTCCGCGGGCGTGACCACGACATCGATCTCGGAGCTCTCGCCGGCCGGGATCACGATGTCCTGTGCACCGGCGGCGACGTACGCACCCCTGTCGCCCGCCGACTCCGCGCGCACCGTCCGCTGAGGATCCCCGGCGATCACGACGCGCAGCCGCACGGCGCCCACCACGAGATCGGCCGGCCAGCCGTCGGGCAGGTCGTCACCGCTGATGGCGAAGGGTCCTATCGCATCGACTCGAACGATCTCGAGCCGATCCGGTCGAGCATCCTGCTGGAGCCACCACTGCGTGGCCCCCGCGATGACGGCGACGACGAGCACGCCAACAGCGAGGGCTGCCACCAGTCGTGCAACGCGAGGGGCCCTGCGACGTGCGCGACCGGCGTCACTGCCCGCCTCGAGGACATCCATGGCCGCTATCGGATCGACGTGGTCAGCGGAGTCATCTCGGGCAGATCGTCGGTGAGCGGGATGGCAAGGATCCAGGGATACGCCGTACTGTCGCGCACGACGAAGACCTGCGTGTAGGCCTTGGGCACGTCGTCGTTGTGCTCCGTGCGCGGTGATACGAGCCACAGGAGGGGTACGCCCTCGCCTGAGCGTCGATCGGCGGATCCGAGGCCGCGTAGGCCGGGGCCGTCAAGCGGAGTGACGACGAAGCGGTCGCCGGAGGCTTCGATGTCGACGAAGAGGCCGATGGTCTCCAGCGGAGGCTCCCCTCCGCGGCGGGCAGCGGTGACAGCGATCTCTGGCGCGGACCCTGCGCCTTCGCATGCCCGCACGAGGGCGTCGACGAAGGAGGCGCGCGCCTCAGCGGAGAGGGGCACCACCGTGCCCTCCGTCGTGGTGAGCAACTCGATGCCGAAGGGGCGGCGCCAGCGGTAGCCCGCTTCGTCGAGATCGGTCCCCTCGCGCGCGAGGGTGCAGTCGACGGGTGCCACGGTGACGTCGACATCGGCAAAGGCGCCGGGCGCGATGGTCACGATGGGGAACGCCTCGACGTAGACGATCGAGTCTGTCGGCGGGGCGGTGACCTCGACCGAATCCTGCGGATCGCCGCCGATGCGCACTCTCAGTGTCACGCCGGGTAGCGCTGCTCCGGCGGGGGTTGAGAGTGCGCCAAGGGGTGGTTCGGCGACCACGGTGACCGGTGACGTGCCGGTGACGGTGATGGTGGTGATACCCAGCGCGTCGGAGGTGGGAGGACGCCCGGTCCACCAGGTGAGGCCTGCGGCGATGGCCGCGACCGCGAGCCCGATCCCGATCGCGGCGGTGACGATCATGCCGCCGGCGCGTGCGCGAGAGGAGGGCGCTGGCCCGACATCGAGTACGTCGCCGCCCTCGAGTCGCTCCATGACGGCAGGCTAGGTCGATTCCGGAGCGGGCGCCTTCCGGACCAGCACCGCCTTGATGAGCAGGGCGAGGACGAGCCCCACGACAGTCGCGATGACGGTATAGGCCACGCGGTCCTCGGCCACCGTCATGGCATCGAGCCCGGGGGTGTTGAGAAGAATGGCCGCTGGAGTGAGAACGGTGACGTACTCCCAGTACGGCCGTTTGAGTACGTAGCGCACGGCGAATGCGGCGAAGAGCACGATCCCGCCGATGATGAGCGCCAGGGTCGAGTCGACGCCGACAAGGATGAGGGCGAGTGCGAGGACGCCGCCAAGGAGCGTGCCCCCCAGTCGCTGAAGGGACTTGGCGAAGGTGTCGTTCAGGCTTGGTTGAAGCACGATGATGAGCGTGAGGAGGAGCCACGCGCCCTGGTGATCCTTCGCGAAGGTGAGGACGCCCCAGGCGGCGATGCCGACGACGACTGCCATGAGTACGGCGTAGGCGATGGTGGCGCGCGTGCTCAGTGGCTGACCCTCGGGCTCCCTGCGCGGGCGTCCTAGGAGCACCCGCGCGCTTGCCGTCGCCCACAGACCGCCGAGCAGCAGGACGACACCGGTGAGCAGTGCTGCGGGAAGGGCTGACATGCCCGGCACGTCGGGAGGTGCAGCGAGCACGAAACTGAGGAACACGGGGACCATGAGTACCGCACTGTGCAGCCCGCGCTTGGCGGAAAGGGCGCATGCGCCCGTGAGGAGTCCGAAGACGACGGCACCTGCGAGGGGATAGGGGTTGAGCAGGGCGAGGGCGATGCCGGCCACGCCTGCGAGGACAGACAGCGTCACCGCGAGGCGCAGGTCGTAGAAGACGGCGCCGATCGCGATGATGCCGCCGTAGACGAAGGCGGAGGCTAGATCGAACTGCCCGCTGATGCCCAGCAGCACCGGAGGCGCCATGAGCGCGATCGTCAGCAGCCCGATGATGAGCAGGCGCTGGCCGCGCGTGGCCTTGGCCATCAGGCGAGTCTTCGATGTCGCGCGTACCAGGCGATTCCCAGGGCCGCCGCGCTCACCGCGGCGGCTGCTGCTCCCGCAGCGACAGCCTGTCGCTTCTCGAGTGCGAGTCGGCTGCGCATCGACACCGGGCGCGCGAAGTCGACGACCGGCCAGTCGCGTTCGGTCGCGATGCGACGAAGCTCGGCATCGGGATTCACGGCCGTGGGATGCCCGACGATGTCGAGCATGGGGAGGTCAGTGACCGAGTCGGTGTAGGCGTACGACGCCGCGAGGTCGTAACCGCGCTCATCGGCGAGATCGCGCATCGCCTGCGCCTTCCCCTCGCCGTAGGCGTAGAAGAGGATCTCGCCGGTGTAGCGGCCGTCCTCGACGACGAGCTGAGTGCCGATGGCGACGTCGACACCGAGACGCTCGCCGATGGGCTCGACGACCTCGGTGCCGGATGAGGAGATGATCACGATGTCGCGGCCAGCCGCGCGGTGCTGCTCGATGAGAGCGACCGCCTCTTCATAGACCGCGGGGTCGATGATGACGTCGATCGTCTCGGCCACGATCTCGCGAACCTTCGCCACGTCCCAGCCCGTGACGAGGTCGGACATGTAGCGACGCATCGTCTCCATTTGGTCGTGATCAGCCCCGGAGGCCAGGAAGATGAACTGCGCGTAGGCGCTTCGGATCACGTCGCTACGTCCGATGAGGCCCCCGCGGTAGAACGGCCGGGCAAAGGCCAGTGCACTGGACGTCGCGAGGATCGTCTTGTCCAGGTCGAAGAACGCCGCGGCGCGCGTCACAGGGGCACGCTACCCCGCAGGCCGCATCCACAGGGCCTGCGAGGGCTACTTGTCCCCAGGCATGCCGTCGTCGGATATCGGGATGCGTCGGGGTGGCCACCCTTCCCGCATGAATGACACTCTGCGCCCCCTGCTCGTCACCTCGGATCCCCTGCTCCTCGACGATGTCGTCCGTCTTGCGGCGGCGGCCGGAGTCGAGATGACCGTGCGAGAGGAGCTGACCGCGTCCGTCTGGTCGCGAGCACCACTCGTCTTCGTCGGCGATGACGTGCTCGGTGCGGCTGCATCGCGTGCGCTGCCGCGCCGCGACTCCGTCATCGTCGTACGCCGTGGCAGCGGTCGCAGTGACGATCGCATTCCGGCCTCCACATGGCAGGGTGCGGTCGCGCTGGGCGCTGAGCATGTGGCCGAGCTGCCCGACGCCGGGCGTTGGGTTGTCGATCGGCTCGCGGAGTCCGGTGACGTGACCTCGTCGGGAGGCCCGGTGATCTCGTGTGTGCCGGCCGTAGGGGGCGCGGGAGCCACCACGCTGGCGGCGATCCTTGCCCGCGAGGCCCGCGGACTACTCGTCGATGTCGATCCCTACGGCCCCGCCATCCCGGTCGATGGGGGTGTGCGCTGGCCCGACCTCACCGACACTCGAGGGCGCATCCCGCCGGGATCCCTGCGCACGGCACTACCCCGTGTCCACGACACCCATGTCCTCACGGGCACCCCCGATACGCGCTACGCCGTACCCGGTGACGCACTTGCGTCCGTCCTGGAGTCTGGTGCGCGCGGGTTCGCGTGCACCATCGTCGACACGCCGCGATGCGACGGCGATGCCACTCGGATCGCGTGGGCACGTAGCGACGCAGTCCTCATTGTCGTCGGCCCGCATCCGGCGAGCGCCGCGCGCGTGCCCGCGGTGATCGACGGCATCCAGGAGGTATGCACGCGTGTCCTCGTCATCGCACGCACCGGTCCGCGCGACTCAGGCGTCTGGTGCGCGGCAGAGGAATCCCAGTGGCACGTGCCGGTGCTCCCGCCCTTCCGCCATGACCGCACGCTCGCCCAGGGCGACCACGCCTTCCTCACTCCGCGATCTACTGCGCGGCGCCAGGCCCGCGACATCCTCGAGGCCCTCGCCCCCGGGACGCTCGCGTGACAGCCGCCCTGGTCGAACGTGTTCGCCGCCGCCTTCTCGATGACGGGATTACTCGCGCGCCCGACTCCGCTCGGGTTGCCGCTGCCCTGCGCGAGGAGGGCGTGGTCCTGGGCGATGAGTCGCTCTTCGATCTCGTGGGGTCGCTGCGCGACGAGCTCGGTGGCCTCGGACCCCTGCAGCCGCTGCTGCTCGATCCGCATGTGACGGATGTCCTCGTCAATGGGCCGAACGACGTGTGGATTGATCGCGGTCGCGGCCTCGAGCGCGCTCGCGTGGACTTCGCTGATCCTGGTGCGGTGACGCGACTGGCCCAGCGCCTCGCGTCACTTGCCGGTCGACGCCTCGATGAAGCGTCGCCCTATGTCGACGCGCGCATGGCCGATGGCACGCGCCTCCACGCGGTTATCCCGCCGGTCTCCTCTGACGGCGCGCTCATCTCGCTCCGCATCCCGCATCGCAGCGGCTTCGACCTCGATGACCTCGTCAGGCGAGGAGCCGTGGACGAGTCCGGTGCGCTGTGGCTGCGCGCCATCATCGACGCGCGCCTTGCCTTCCTCGTGAGCGGGGGCACGGGATCAGGCAAGACCACGCTGCTATCGACACTCCTGGAGCTCGTCGACCCATCGCAGCGCATCCTGCTCGTCGAAGACTCGGCCGAGCTCCGGCCTCGCCATCCGCACGTCGTGCGCCTCGAGGCGCGCCCGGCCAACCTCGAGGGCGCTGGTCAGGTGACGCTGCGCGACCTCGTGCGCCAGGCACTGCGCATGCGCCCGGACCGGGTCGTCGTGGGCGAGGTGCGCGGCGCCGAGGTTGTGGATCTCCTCGCGGCGATGAACACCGGCCACGAGGGCGGGTGCGGCACCGTTCATGCCAACTCCCCGGCGGACGTGCCGGCTCGCCTGGAGGCCCTCGGCCTCATGGCGGGACTACCGCGCGACGCGGTGCATGCACTGATCGCCGCGGGTGTCCACGCGGTCATCCACCTGCAGCGCTCGCCGCGGGCCGTGAGCGAGGTGCACCTCGTGCGACAGTCGGGGGGAGTTGCCACCACCGTTCCCGCACTTGTCCGCCGCGGTGACCGACTGGTCCCGGCCGAAGGGGCATCGGCACTCGCCGATCTCATCCACGCCGCCGGTGGGTCGGTGCTCGTATGATCGCGCTCGCCGCAGCACTCGCGGCCACGGCCGCATGGCTCGCCGCGCGCGGCCCGATGCGTTCGCCCTATCCGCTGGCCCCAGCGCGGCGCTTGCTCTGCGCCCTGCGGCGCCGGATGCTGTCACGGCGACGGCGAACTCAGGTGCGTGCGGCGCTGCGCGAGTCCCTTGCGGAGGTAGTCGCTGACATGCGCGCGGGGCAGCCTCCGGAGCGGGCGCTCACCCGAGCGCTCGCCGACCGGGATGCTGCGCTTGCACCGCACACCCTCGCCGCTGCCCGATGGGGAGGCGATGTCGTCGGGGCGCTGCGCGATGACTCGCGCGTCACCGCTCAGCCACTTCTGGCCTCGGCCGCGGCGTGCTGGAGCGTTGCCGCGACACAGGGCGCCGGGCTTGCCGATGCTCTCGACCGACTTGTCGCACAGGACAGGCGAGCGGAAGAGGTAAGGCGTCAGCTCGAGGCGCACCTCGCGGCCCCTAGGGCGACGGCGCGCATGCTCGCGTTGCTGCCGGCGTTCGGGCTCGTGCTCGGAATCGCCGTGGGCGGTGACCCCATCGGCTGGTTGCTCGGCACGCCGCTCGGCGTCGCCTGCCTCGTGCTGGGCCTGATCCTTATCGCGCTGGGCCTGTTCTGGGCGACGCGCATTGCCGCGCGCACGGAGCGACTGCTGTGAGCCTCCTGGCTGCCGTAGCCGCGGCGCTCGCCGCGTGGCTCGTGGTCAGGCCCGCGCGTCGCCGCCCGCGCCGCTCGACGACCGTGCCACGGCGCGTCGTCGTGCGAATCGCGTGCGCGGGCCTCGGCGTCGTGGTCGCGATACTCATCGGGGGTGTGGTCGGTGTTGCTGCGGGCGTGGTCGTCGCGCTCGTGACTCCCATGCTGGTCACGCGGATGGAGTCGCGCGCGCAACGGCATCGTCGAGAGTCACTCGAGCGCCAGGCTCCAGCGGCCGCGGACCTGCTGGCTGCGTGCCTCGCAGCGGGGGCCACTCCGTTGGACGCCGCGCGCGCCGTGTCGACAGCGTTGGGAGACCCCATCGCCGAGCCCCTCGGCAGGCTCACCGGTGCACTCGACCTGGGTGCCGATCCGTCGCGTGCGTGGGCGGCGCTCGCCGTGGACGCACCGTTGCGCCCACTGGCGCGCGCTGCAGCACGGTCGGCTGAGACGGGCGCCCCCCTCGCCTCGCTCCTCGCATCCGTGGCTGACGAGCAGCGCGACGAGGCGCGTGCGCGCGCGGAGGCGACGGCACGCGCATCCGGCGTGAAGTCGGTGGCGCCCCTGGCCGCGTGCTTCCTCCCAGCGTTCCTGCTCATCGGCATCGTGCCCGTCGTGGCGAGCCTCGCCCTCCCGCTGCTTCAGTGATGCGGGCACTCAGTGGCGGGCGCGCAGGCGCACGACGATCGCCACCGCGGCTGCCGAGGCGATGAAGACTCCGGCGCCGATGGCGAGGGCGAGCACCGCGAGGCTGCCGACGCGATCGACGGGCTCGAGAGCGGCGGCGACCGGCGAGGGAGATGCCTGGCTCGGCACAGTCGGTGCCGAAGCAGCGGGGGTCGCCGCTGCCTGCGTGGGCGAAGCGGACGGATCGGGTGTGGCGGCCGCTGCTTCCACGGGCACGAGCAAGAGGCGGTCGTCACCCTCGCTCGCAATGATGAGGGCAGTGCCATCTGGCGTCCATGTCATCGCCTCGCCCTGCAGTTGCTCGGGCAGTGGCATGCGCGTCTCAAGCGTGCCGGGTGGACTGCCGGAATAGATGCGTACCTCGGAGTAGTCGCGCACGGCGTACCCACCACCGGGCCGCATGGCCGCGTCGGTGACGAGTCCTTCCTCCGTGCCCACGACCCGTGCTCTCGCTTGCCTGTCCGCGCGCAGAGGGTGCGGCAACGCCCAGACGTTGCCCTCGATGAGGCCCTTTCCGATGAGCCAGAGTCGATCGCCGTCGGCAAGCAGTGCCTCGGAGTCCTGCCGGTCCTCGAGACGCACCCGGTAGGTAGTCGCGGAGACGCGGGCGTTGCGCAGGTCTGCGGGCTCCGGAATCTCATGGACCTCGACGAATCCCCGCGAGGCCGTGTTGTCGCCGACGTCGCCCCACCACAGGGCCGGAGCGCCCGTCGCGCTCGTCCCCGTTGCGAGCGCCTCGGGATCCACGGCCTCAATGCCACGCACGCGCAGGACCGCTCGGATCTCGCAGCTCGCGACATCGAGTGCATAGAGGCGCGCACCGCCTCCCGAGTCGTTATGGGCCCACACGATCCCGTCGTGAAGCGTGGAGTACGCCAGTCCGCTGATCTCGGCCAGCCGCTTGCCGTCGAAGCGGCACAGCTCCTCCACCTCCGCATGCGCGACAGCGGACGGTGCGAGCGCAGCTGTCACTGCGATCAGTGCGGCGACGCCCGCCCCCACGCAATCCCGCTTCACCGCAACAGGGTACGTACGCGCTCATCCCCAGATACGCACCAGATGACTCGTCCACAGGTCAGCAATGACTTCTGTCGCCCTGTGCCCGCACGGCGCACGGTGGCGGCGCGGTCTACCGGATCGCACGCACCGGCCGTCTCGCCGGCATGTCTGGAGGCACACATGACCACACCCGCACGCAGGAATCGCGTCCTCACCGGCGTCATTGCCCGAGTCCGTCGCGAAGACGCTGGGATGACCACCGTCGAGTACGCCGTCGGCACCGTAGCCGCGGCCGGCTTCGGCGGACTGCTCATCAAGCTGCTGATGTCCGACGAGGCACGCAACCTCATCTGGGGCCTCATCACCAACGCCCTCTCGGCACTCTTCGGATAGTGGCCATGCACCTGGATGCCCATCACGTCCCAGGACGGCGCGGTGATCGCGGCAGTGTCGTCGCGGAGGCCGCGCTGGTGATCCCGGTGCTCCTGGCCGTCACGGTGCTGCTCGTCTGGGTGACGTCTCTGGGGGCGACCTACGTCCGCCTCCTCGACGTCGCCCAGACGGCGGCGCGCCAGGCCGCCCGTGGCGTCGTCGACGCGACCCCGGTCCCTGGAGTCGACGTCGAATTTGCCGAAGCCGATGGGCTCATCCGTGCGGAGGCGCGCGAGCAGGTCTCGCCGCCACTCGCCGCGTTCTGGGGCTGGGGGTTCACCGTGCGTGCCGAAGCGCATGCGGTGCCAGAGTGGAGCATCGTCACGAACGACGACGGCGGTGCGCCGTGATCGCAGGACGGATGCGCGAGGATCGCGGAGTCGGCACGGTCCTCGGCATGGCCCTCGGCCTTGTCCTCATCGCATCGGGGGCCGTCATCGGCGGCCTCGTCGCTATCACCGTGGGCCATCAGCGGGCTTCCGTCGCGGCCGATCTGGCGGCGCTCGCGGCAGCGGCCCACGGCTGTGACGATGCCGAGCGCGTGGCGCTTGCCCAGGGCGCGCTCACCGTGGCCTGCCGCACGGACGGCATCGACGCCTTCGTGACAGTGGCCATGCCGGCGCCGGAGTGGCTTGTGCGCGTGGCCGAGTGGAGCGGGCATGAGGCGCCGGCCCTCGCGAGCACCTCGCGCGCCGGGCTGGCCACGCGCTGACGGCTGACGTCACTTCATTGCGCGGGAGCCCCCGAGAGCAGGGTGTCGAGCAGGAGCACGGCACCCTGCTTGTCGAGAGGTTCGTTGCCGTTGCCGCACTTGGGTGACTGCACGCAGGAGGGACACCCCGTCGCGCACGTGCACGAAGCGATGTGGTCACGCGTGGCCTGCCACCACTGCAGGGACGCCTCGAAGCCGCGGTCAGCGAATCCGGCACCGCCCGGATGGCCGTCGTAGACGACGACCGTGCAGCGCCCCGTGTCGGGATGCAGTTCGGTCGACACCCCGCCGATGTCCCACCGATCGCACGTCGCGACGAGGGGCATGAGCCCGATCGCCGCGTGCTCGGCAGCGTGCGCCGCGCCCCCGAGATCGATTCCCCGCGCGGCGAGATCAGCCACCTGCGCTTCGCTCACGGTCCACCATGTGCCGCGCGTGCGCAGGGTGCGCTCAGGCATGTCGAGCGTCTCGCGCCCGAGAATCTCTCCCGTCCCCGCGCGTCGACGCACGTAGCCGACGACCTGCGACGTGACCTCCACTTCACCGATCGCCATCTCGGCCTCACCCCAGGACTGGCTGCGGTCCACACCGAGGATCCGGTAGTCCGCGACCTCCTCGGCCGTCGTGGTGTGCTCGACCTCCTCCACTCGCACGAGAGCGACCGACTCGTCGAGGTCGAGTGCGACCACGACGTGACCGACCCCCTGGTGCAGGTAGACCGCGCCCGGGTGCACGGTCGCGGGAGCCCGTGCCGCCTCGACAGTGCCGAGCAGTCGACCCGTGCCCTCCTCGACCAGGCGCACCGGCGCGCTGGCATCACCCCGCAGGTCGATGCGTTCGGCCGCCGACCCGCGCTGGGTCCAGTAGTAGCCCGTACGCCGATGCCGCAGCGTGCCCTGCTCGGCAAGTTCTGCCAGGCGCGCGGGAGCGGTGGGCCCAAACCACGTGATCGCGTCCTCATCCGTAAGCGGGTGCTCGGCCGCGGCGGCGGCCAGGTGCGGTGAGAGCACGTGGGGATTGGCCGGATCCAGGACGACCGACTCCACGGGCTGATCGAAGACGACACCGGGGTGCTCGAGGACATAGCGATCGAGCGGGTCCTCGCGCACGACGAGCACGGCGAGAGCCTCGTCATCTCCGCGACCTGCGCGGCCCCACTGCTGCCACAGCGAAGCGCGGGTGCCGGGCCAGCCCGCGACGACTACCGCATCCAGTCCGCTGATGTCGATGCCAAGCTCAAGTGCATTGGTGGTCGCAACCGCGCGGAGGGTTCCCTCGCGCAGTCCGGTCTCGAGTGCGCGCCTCTCCTCGGCCAGGTATCCCCCGCGGTACGCCGCTACCGAATCGGCGAGTGCGGGATCTACGTCGGCGAGGTCATCCCGGGCGCGCTGCGCGACGACTTCGGCACCGCGGCGCGAGCGCACGAAGGCGAGCGTGCGCTTGCCCTCGCTCGCGAGGTCGGCGAGGACATCGGCTGTCTCGGCGAGAGAAGAGCGCCTCGGCACCGGCTTGTCGGGGTCGTGGTGCGCAATGCCCACGGCCTCGGGCGGCTCCCACAGCACGGCTGTGACTGCCGCATGGCTCGAGCCATCGACCTCGACGGGCGTGACGGGAGCTCCGATAAGGCGTGCCGCGGCCTCCCCGGGCGAGGCCATCGTGGCGGACGCGCAGATGACGACGGGATCGCTGCCATGCTGGGCAGCCAGGCGTCGCAGTCGCCTGATCACCATGGCGACGTGCGAACCGAACATCCCGCGATAGTGGTGCGCCTCGTCGACCAGGATGAAACTCAGATGGCGCAGCACGCGCGACCATGCCGAAGCGCGCGGCAGCAGCGAGCGATGCACGAGATCGGGATTCGTCAGGATGAAGTTGGCATGAGCGCGCACCCACGCGCGCTCATCCGCCGGAGTGTCGCCGTCGTACGTCGCAGCACGCACGCCGGGAACGCCGAGCTCGTTGAGCGCGGCGAGCTGATCATGGGCAAGTGCCTTGGTGGGCGAGAGATAGAGGACGCAGGCACGCGGGTCAGCCAGTAGCGCCGACAGGCTGGGCAGCCACATGGCGAGTGTCTTGCCCGACGATGTGCCGGTGGCGATCACCACATGCTCACCACTCAGCGCCGCGGCGGCAGCCTGCGCCTGATGCGACCACGGTGCCGTGATGCCGCGCGTGGCCAGGCGCTCGAGGAGGGCTTCGGGTGTGCCGTCGGGCCACGCTCCGGTCTCCCCGGGACGAGCGGGCAGGCGGCGGACCACGCGCCGGCCAGCAGCACGTGAGGAGAGGGAGCCAAGTCCCAGCAGTGGGTCGTCGGTCATGACCGGTCCATGATGACCGGTCCCCCCGCCCTGAAGGGCCTGCCGCCCCTGCGTAAGATCCCGGGGAGTTTCGGCCCGTTACACGGGCCGTTCCTGATACCG
>CAYYZU010000005.1:0-16493 GCA_964476205.1 uncultured Actinomyces sp.
CGCCGGCGTCAGGGTGAGCGTCGCCTCCTGGCTCTGCTCCGTCGCCTCCGCACTCCAGGCCCACGGGAATTGCGCACCCGACTGCCACGCGTCGACCTGGTCCTCGTAGTTCGGGTTGAAGGCATGCCCGCTGTTTCCCGTGAGATTGACCCACGTGGAGTTGTCGAAGTTCGCCAGGTCGACGACCTGGCGCATGCTCGGCACCCAGGTCACCTCGAAGCCCTCACTCGGCGTCCACCCGGTCGCGTTGACAATGCCGCTGCCGCCCGCGGTGTCGATCGGTCCGCGGTTGAAAAGCGCCTCGATCGGCGCGATCCCCGAGGCTCCGAGTGTGCCGTGCTCGAGCATGAGGTTGTGTAGCGCGCCCCAGCGCCATGACGCCGGATCGCTGCCCTGGCGGGTGACCATGTCCTGGTACGCCGCGTCGAGGCTGGCGGTGACGACCGCGTCGCGGCCCTCGGTCTGCGCGGTGAGCGGGTCGTCCCACCATGGGTCATCGGGTCGATCCCAGAGCGTGCGCATCACTTCGAAGAACTGGTCGTCTCCACTGGCAGACCAGATCTCCGTGCCCGTCTTGGAGTCGAACATGCGCGTGATGAGCTGACGCCAGAACGCATTGAAGTACGCCGCGGGAGCAGAGTCGATGCCCTGCTGGTAGTCCCAGCCATCGAGAAGTGCCATGCCGCCCTGTGTCGCCTCCTGCACCGGCATGTCGGCGATGCGCGGCACCAGGAAGTCGGCGTTGGCATTCCAGTTGTCCATCTGCAGCGCCTGCATGTCGGCGACGGTGAAGGCGCGACCCTCCGCGATCTGTGCGGTGAGGAGATCGACGATGCGCTGGCTGCGGGCGCCGTAGGACCAGTCGTCCGTGATGAAGTAGGGGTACTCCGGCCCGATGACCGCCTGGTTAGCGGTGACGATCCAGCCCTCCGGCGGGTTGTAGGCCCAGGGCAGCGCCTCGAATGGGATGTTGCCCGTCCAGCCGAGATCGCTCGACCAGCCGGGGACTGGCCACTTGCCGTCGTACCCCTCGCGCACGGGGATGACTCCGGGCATCTGGTAGCCGATGTTGCCGTCGATGTCGGCGTAGAGCAGGTTCTGCGCCGGCACTTCGAGGATGGCGGCCGCCTCACGGAAGGCCGTGAAGTCCTCGGCGTCATTGAGCAAGGCAAACGCATCGAAGGTCGTGCCGGGCTGCAGCGCGGTCCAGCGCAGCGCGACGGCGTAGTCGCCGCCCGCATCGCCCACATCTGCATAGCCGGGCGCGGGCACGGGTGCCTCCGCGCCGATGGTCGCGTAGTTGTCACCGGCCTCGATGACATCGGAGATGATCGGTCCCGACTCCGTCGAGCGGATCGTGATGTCGACCGGATCCCCTCCGGCCACCTGGATCCGCTCGGTGCGCACCTTGAGCGGCACGAGCTCGCCGTCATACTCATAGGCGTCGCCCTCGACCTTGGTGAGGACCAGGTCGGTGACATCGGGGCCGGTGTTGGTGAAGCCCCACGCGAAGCGATCGGTGTGGCCGATGAAGACACCGGGCAGCCCCGCCATGGTCCAGCCGCCGACATTGACCGAGCACTCGGGCGACTCCACGCGGCAGCGCAGGTTGGCCTGGTACCACAGGCTCGGCATGCTCGGCGCAAGATGCGGATCGTTGGCGAGGATGGGCTTGCCCGTCGTCGTGTAGCGACCATCGACGGCCCAGGAGTTGGATCCGATGCCTTTGCCGGCAGGCCCGAGCCACGGATCGAGGAGTGCGGACGCGGCGAGCACACCCTGGAGCGTGTCGGCGATGCCCGGCACCTCCTCGGGCGCGACCCGCATCGCAGCCGCGGCCGCATCCGTCGCGAGCATGACGTTGCTCGGCTCGTAGGCACCGCCTGACACGGACCCGCCTCCAACGATCGGACGATTGCGATCGAAGGGGTACGGCGGGAAGACCTGCTCGGCCTGCTCCACCGAGGTCGCCGACGCCAGCACCACGCGGTAGATCTCGTCGGTCATGTTGCCGCGCAGGTCCCACGCCAGGGCCTTGAGCCAGGCCACCGAGTCGGCGGGAGTCCACTGTTCGATCTGGTAGCCCGGGTTCGTCAGGCCGAGGACGGCGTACTCCAGGCTGATGTCGGACTTGGGGCGATCCTCGAGATAGGCGTTGACCCCCGCCGCGTAGGAGTCGAGCATGAGCCGCGAGGTGTCGCCCAGCATCGACACCTCCTGCTCCGCGATGCGGCGCCAGCCAAGGGTGCGAAGGAAGGCATCGGTGGGCACCTGGCTCTCGCCGAACATCTCCGAGAGGCGCCCCGCGGTGATGTGGCGGCGTACGTCCATCTCCCAGAAGCGGTCCTGGGCGTGCACATAGCCCTCGGCGAACATCAGGTCGGAGAGGCTGTCGCCATAGATGGTGGGGATGCCCATCTCATCGCGCACCACATCGACGGGCGCGGACAGGCCCGCGACGGCAATCGTGCCGGAGGTCTGGGGCCAACTGCGCTTCACCGTCCACTGCAGGAAGGACGAAATCGTTGCGAGCACGAGCACCAGGACAATCGCGATGATCCCGAGGACCCAGGGCCAACGGCGACGCTTCGATGTCGCAGTGCCCGGAGACGCGTTCCCTGACGTCGCGGTGTCCGACATGGTCATGACTCCTTCACTCGGGAGTACCAGATGCGATCCGCGACCGACACGACGTCGTCGGACATGGTCGTCATCCGGCGATAGAGCTCGCGACTGCCGAGCACGATTCGGATATCACTCACCTTGAGCAGGTCGCCCATCGCGCGACGATAGACCCGTTCCAGCTGGCGCTGGGACTTGACGGCCGCATCAGCTGCCTCCGTTGCGAGACCGTGGCGATCCCGACGGCCGTCGAGGCGATCGAAGGCGTCGCGGATGTGCGTCACTCCGGTCGAAAGCAAGGCGGCCATCTCGGCCGAGGCGGCGTCAGGGGGGAACTGCATGGCCTCGGACTCGCGGACCGTGTCCTTCGCGCCGTTCATCACCTTGTCGAGATCGCGTGAGAGTTGGAAGAGGTCCTCGGGCTCTAACGGCGTCGTGAAGGCATCGCGCACGGCATTTAGGAGCTCGCGCTTGAGGTCGTCGCACTCATGCTCTGCCGCGCGCACCTCGACCGCGCGAGACTCGTCACCCGAGGCCCACGCGGCGAACGCGGCCATGCCCGAGACGGTCGCCTCAGCCTGGCGCTGGAGCATGCCGATGACGTCCGGACTCTCCGGCAGGAACCAGCGCCCACGCTTGCTCTCGCTCACCATGCCCTCCAACCCAAGAGGATGATCACGGCCAGTATCGCGGCCGCGGGGATCGTGGTCAGCCAGGCGATGCCCATGTGGCGCACGATCTCCCACCGCACGTGACGCCAGCGCCGGCGGCCGGCCCCGATGCCGACGACGGAAGAGGCAACCACCTGGGTCGTGCTCACGGGAGCGCCGACGAGCGAGGCACCGAGGATGACGGCGGTGGACGACGTCTGGCTCGCAAAGGAGTCGACGGGCGTCAGTCCGAAGATCCTCTGTCCGATCGTGCGCACGATGCGCCATCCGCCGAGCGCGGTGCCGAGGGTGAGCGCCGCGCCGGTGACGATCTTGGCCCACAGTGGCACCGTGAGCTCGCTCGTCTCACCCGTGGCCAGGAGGAGTACGGCAATCACGCCCATGGCCTTCTGCGCATCGTTGCCGCCGTGGCTGAAGGACAGCGTCGCGGCGGTGACCCAGTTGCCTCCGCGCATCGGATCGTCCCAGCGGCGGGTCCATCTCTGCGAGCGCCAGCGCAGGAAGCGCAGCAGGAGGAAGGCACCGAGGAAGCCCAGCGGAGGCGACACGAAGAGCGCGATGAGGACCGCAACGACCGCGGTCCAGTTGACCGAGCCCAGCCCACCGGCCCCGGTGAGGATGCCGTCGGCGACGGCGGCTCCCACGAGGCCACCCACCAGTGCGTGTCCCGATGAAGACGGGAGGCCGAGCCACCAGGTGATGAGGTTCCACGCCGTGGCTCCCGCGAGGCCGGCGCCCACGACGGCGACCATCTGGCTGTCAGGCACGGTGACGATCGCGCCGATCGTGTCGGCGACGGCGGTGCCCAGCAGGATGGCGCCCGCCATGTTGAACGTGGCCGAAAGCGCCACTGCCTGGCCGGGCGTGGCTCCGCGGGTGGCTACGAGGGTGGCGATGGCGTTGGAGGCGTCGTGGAATCCGTTGGTGAGGGCAAAGGCCACCGCAAACCCGATGGCGATGATGAGCCCGACCTCCATGACCTCAGTCAACACCCGGGGGCCACAAGGTGAACGGAGCATGAACACAACGGCCTGCATGCGCCCGCCCGGAGCAAACGGGTCACAATCTGCGGGTAAACGGGTCCTGAACACCTCGGGCGCGGGACCCACCCTCGGCCGGCGGGGCGGCTGACGACGACAGGAGCCGGCGTGGACCTCGTGCTCCTTGCGATCATCCTGGTCGTCGCACTGGCGCTCATCTTCGACTTCACCAACGGCTTCCACGATGCGGCCAACGCGGTGGCCACTGTCGTTGCCACGCGCGCACTCCCTGCCAAGTGGGCCCCTCCCTTCTCCGCGTTCTTCAACTTCGTCGCCTACTTCGTCGTCGGCACGGCCGTGGCCAACACCGTGGCCAAGACCGTGCAAGCGGACTATGTGGGTCTCGCTGTGATCTTCTCCGCGCTCTTCGCGGCCATCGCGTGGAACTACATCACGTGGAATATCGGCATGCCCTCATCCTCAAGTCACGCGATCATCGGAGGACTTGTAGGCGCGGGCATCGCAGCCGGCGGGATCGCCGCCATCGACTGGGGCAGCGTGAGCAAGTCGGCCATCGGCATCGTCGCTTCGCCGGCCGTCGCCCTGAGCGTCGCCTTCCTTGCGGTCTATCTCGTCTACCTGGTCCAGAAGGTGACGAAGTGGCATGACAACCACCCGGTCTTCAAGGGGGCCCAGGTGGTCTCGGCGGCCGCTTTGTCCTTTGGGCACGGGGCAAATGACGCCCAGAAGACGATGGGCGTCATCGCTGCGCTCATGCTGGGTGCGGGCTACACGACGATGGATGAGACCGGCAAGAACATCGTCGTTCCCGAGTGGGTGGCGCTGTCTGCCTACAGTGCGATCGCGCTGGGCACGCTCTGGGGCGGATGGAAGATCATCGAGACCATGGGCCTCAAGCTCACGACTCTCTATGCCAATACAGGTGTGGCTGCCAACATTGGGGCGGTGACGGCGATCTTCGGAGCGACCAGCCTGGGCGCGCCCATCTCCACGACACACGCGGCCGCGTCTTCGGTCGTGGGTGCCGGTATCGGATCGGGCAAGGGTGCAAACTGGCGCGTCGTCGGAGAGATGGTGCTCGCCTGGGTCGTCACGATCCCGGTGTCTGCGGGCATGGCGTTCGGGATGTTCTATCTCACGCGTCTTCCGACGGTCCTCGCGTGGATTGCCGTCGGCGGAGTCACGATTGCCTTCGCTGCGTGGGCGATCTGGGCCATGACGCACACGATTCATGCGTCCGACGTGGAGCAGGAGATCCTTCCCGAGGAACTGCTCGATGACGGCCCTGAGCCGATGCACCCCAAACTGGAGGGCCGCGGCCCGGTCGATTGATCAGGCCCCGGCGTCAGCCGCGACCAGCGGAGGCGCGCTCGGGTGCCTCAAGCGCCCGGATCACCAGGGTGTCCGGCATGACGTCGACGGCCTGCGTCACAGCACGGAATGCGCGGCGCACTCGATCAGCGAACATGCGACCAAAGTACGTCGCCGATCTAGAGATGTCAAAGACATTCGACATTTTCTTGATCACATGTCGATCCCGTTCGACATGGTGTCGCCAAAAGGTCGACTTGGGCCGACATCTCAAGGCTCTGGTGAGCGTTTCCCCACGTCAGCGGGGTCTAAGCGCCACCCAGCCAGAAGGGGCAGGCGATGTGGAGGGCCTTGGCCAGGATCCGTCCGTTGCGGCTGATCTCCTTGGGGGGATTCCCCGATCGGGCGGCCGCGATCCGGACCGCCGCGGGGCCAGCACCCTCAGGGGCGTGCTCCAAGAAGGCGGCGAGGCCAGCCTCGGCCTTGGGCGGGATGCGGCCGGAGGCGAGGGCCTCCATGAGATCCCCCTCCGTCAACTTGCGCCCCTTGCCCAGCGAAGTGAGTGCCGACTCCACGGTGGCCTGGTCCGCATCTCGGCTCACGTCCGCGGGGACACCCACCAGGATGCCCAGCACTTCCAGCAGCGCGAGGAGCTTGCTCGCGCCGATCTCCATGTCCTCGCGGCCACTCTCGAGGTAGTTGAGGGTGGCGCGGGAGACTCCCGCCGCCTTGGCCAGGTCCTTCTGGCTCAACCCCGAAGCCTTGCGATGGGCGCGGATCACCGACCCCATCGCGGCGACGGAAAGAGGCGCGGTCATGGGAGCAGGCTAGGGGTCAGGCGGGCAGCGACACCACCCGCGCCGGAACCGGAAGCCGCTAGTGGTCAGGCGCCATGCGCAGCGGCCACGCGGGACAACGCGCCGGGACGCAGCCCGAGTTCGCGTTCCGCCGCGGCCCGCGACCACGCATCCGCCTGGGCGCGTGTGAGCACATCACCGTGCGCCACGACCTGCAGGATGAGCCCGTCCAGCAGCGACAGGACTCGCCACGCGCTCGCATCGGGATCGTCGCACTGCATGTGACCCTCGGCCACGCCAGCACTGAGGACTCCCGCGAGCGCGCGCTGCCACTCCTCGTTAAGTCGCCTCGACGTACGCCGTAGCGCCGGACGACGCGCAGCCTCAGCCCACGCGTCGAGCCAGATCTGCATGCCGAAGTCTCCGCTGCTGTCGCGCATGCCGCGGTCGTACGTATCGAAGAACATCGCCAGCTTCTCGACCGCGTCACGACCCTGGGACAGCCCCTCGAGCACCTCGACGAGGTCGGCACGCGCCGCCTGCTCGAACGCCTCCGCCAGGAGATCGTCCATGGATGCGTAGTAGTGGTGGATGAGCCCGCTTGACGTGCCCAGTTCGGCCGCGACATCGCGGACGGTCGTCCCCGCGATCCCCCGTCGCGCCATGACCGCACGCGCCGCCGCCACGATGGCGGCGCGACGCTCGTCGGGACTCATCCGGGCCATACGAGAACGCTAAGGCCTATTGCGCAATTGTCCAATAGAGCTCTAGGCTGCCTCCCGTGTCGGGCGGCGCCCCCCGCCGCCCGACACCCTTTCTTTCGCCGGAGGCGCCATGCTCAAGCACACCCCCTTCCATCCGCGCCTGGTCGAGCTCAGTCAGACCCAGTCGTGGGGCAATTGGGCGGGCTACCTCTCAGCGACGCGCTATGACCTGTCGACCAAGCACGAGTACTTCGCCGTGCGCAATGCCGCAGGGTTCTTCGACACGTCTCCCCTGCACAAGTACTGGATCCGCGGTCGCGACGCCGAGAAGTTCCTCTCCTACGTCTTCGCGCGCGACATCCGCACGCTGAAGGCCGGCCGCGCCCAGTACACGATCTGGTGCGATGACGCCGGCTACGTCATGGAGGACGGTGTCGTCTTCCGCTACTCATCCGATGAGTTCCTGCTCACCGCTGCCGAGCCCAACCTCGGCTACCTCCGCCAGCTCGCGCGCCCGTTCGACGTGGAGGTCGTCGACTGCAGTGAGGACTACGCCTCGCTCGCGCTCCAGGGCCCCCGCTCGCGCGCCATCCTCGAAGCTCTCACTCCTGACATCTCTGAGCTGCGCTACTTCGGGTTTGCCGAGACCAAGATTGCCGATACCCCCGTGACCGTGAGTCGCACCGGCTTCAGCGGCGACCTCGGCTACGAGCTGCTCATCCCCGCCAGCGACGCGCTGCGCGTCTTCGACGCCCTCATGGACGCCGGACGTCCCCACGGCCTGCGGCCCTACGGCGACGAGGCCCTCGGGATGACCCGCATCGAGGCGGGGCTGCCCCTCATCAACGTCGAGTTCAGCTCCAGCCGCTACGCGTTCACCTCCGACGAGCGCTTCACCCCTGACGAGCTCGGTCTCGGCTGGCTCCTCAAGGGAATCGATGACCCGACGCGTCCCTTCATCGGTCGCGACGCGGTCATCCGAGAACGCATGGAGGGCACATCTCGCTGGCGCACGGTGGGGATCACCGTCGCCTGGCAGGACTACTACGACCTCTTCACACGCAATGGACTACCGGCCGAGCCCAATGAGATCCCGGTGCCCTGGGAGTCGATGATCTACAACGACAAGGACAAGCGCATCGGCTATGCCACGAGCTTCATGTATTCCCCCGTGCTCCAGCGCCATGTCGGCATCGCACGCGTCAAGCCCAAGTACGCCGAGCCGGGCACCGAGGTCTTCATCGAGCAGACGGTCAACCACGAGTACATCAACGTCCGCGCCACTGTGACGACGCTGCCGTTCTACAACCCCGAGAGGAAGACGGCCTGACATGTCAGAGACTCATGCCTACGACGCGATCGTGATCGGGGGAGGCCACAACGGCCTCACCAACGCCGCCTACCTCGCCCAGGCCGGGAAGCGCGTCCTCGTGCTCGAGCAGCGCCACCTGGTGGGCGGTGCTGCCATCACCGAGGAGCTCCGTCCGGGCTTCAGCTTCACGACCTTCTCCTACGCCCTGAGCCTGCTGCGACCGGAGATCATTCAAGAGCTCGACCTCGTGCGCTTCGGCTTCATGCCGCTCTACATGCGCTCGCACTTCGCCCCCATGGACAACGGCGACTACTTCCTCACCGGGCCCGATGCCGCGGTCAATCGCGCCGAGATCGCCCGGCACTCCAAGGCCGACGTCGATGGCATGGAGCGCTTCCAGCACGACACGGCCCGCGTCAAGCAGTTCATCCGGCCGCTCTTTGACAGCATCCCGCCGAATCTCTTCAGCGACGACCCTGCTGACACCGAGCGCATGGCCTGGCTGGTCAAGCACCTCGGCACCGCCGACAAGAAGCTCCTGCACGACACCGTGCGCCTGCTCACCGGCAGCATCGCCGACTTCGTCGACGACTACCTCGAGTCCGACATCATCAAGGCGACGATCTGCTCGGCCGCCTGCGTCGGCATCAAGCTGGGCCCGATGTCACCGGGCTCCGGTATCAACTGGCTCTACCTCTCCATGGGCGAGCACGACGGCTTCATGGGCGAGTGGTCCTTCCACAAGGGCGGCAACGGAGGCTTCACCCAGGTGCTCGCACGCGCGGCGACGGCTTACGGCGCCGAGATCCGTCTCGACTCCCACGTCTCGAGCCTCATCACCGAGGGCGGCGCCGTGCGCGGCGTCGTGCTCGACGACGGCACGGAGTTTCGCGCTCCCGTCGTCGTGAGCTCACTCGACCCGCGACGCACCTTCCTGCAGATCGCCGATCCGCGCGAGCTGCCCTCCGACCTCGTCGAGACCATCCAGCGCTTCCGCTTCCAGGGCATCACGTCGAAGGTGAACTTCGCGCTAGACGCGGCCCCTTACTATCCCGCGCTCGGCGAGCGCACCGATCAGTACGGCGGCTTCATCAATGTCGCCCCGACCGTGGAGTACATGGAGCGCGCCTACGACGCCGCGAAGTACGGATGGTTCAGCGAGCACCCCTACATCGACGCGTCGATCCAGTCCTTCATCGATCCCGACATGGCTCCTCCCGGCAAGCACGTCATGTCGTGCTACGTGATGTACACGCCGTACCAGTTGAAGGACAGCACCTGGGACGCTCAGCGCGAGAACATGGCCGACCGCGTGCAGGCGACGATGCAGCGCTTCTTCCCCAATTTCAACGACATCATCCTGCAGCGCGAAGTCGTCTCGCCGGACATCATCGAGGCCAAGACCGGGCTGTCCGAGGGCAATATCTATGCCGGGGAGTTTTTCCCGCACCAGATGTACTTCTTCCGTCCCGCCCCGGGCTACAGCGACTACCGCACGCCGATTCGCGGCTACTACCAGTGCGGTTCCGGCACGCACCCGGGCGGCTGTGTCATCGGCGCCCCCGGTCGTTTCGCCAGCCAGCAGGTCCTCGCCGATACCAAGCGCTAGCCGTTTCCGTAGGGGCTCGGAGCACGCACCTGGGGCGCCACGAGGCCGGCGTAGCCCTCGCACCCCTCCGGGGTCATGTGGATTCCCTCGACGTAGAGCCACTCGGGCCGCTGGCGCGAAGCCGACTCCCAGTCGAAGACGAGAGCGTTGTCGTATCGCTCCGCGAGTGCAGCGATGGCCTCGTTCGTCGATCGCTCATAGGTGTAGCGAGTGGGGTCGTCGGGCAACTGGATTGTCGACCACAGCACCAGCCGATCTGGCCCAAGCAGTGCCATGATCGCGTCGAGCTCACCGGGTGTCGCGCCACCGTTGGTGCCGAGGTGCACGATGACGCGGGGAGGCAGGGAGTCCGCCTTGCGCGCGAGGATGTCGCTCGCCGCCGACACCTGACGCGACTGCTCGGCATTGACCTTCACTCCACGTCTCTCGAGGCACGCAGCCGCACCGGCGAGGACCGAGTCGCCGACGGCGAAGACCTCCCCGTCGTAGGCGGAGTAAGCCGGCTCGGCCAAACGGGAACCTCCGGGATCCGATGTCGCGCCGACCGACTCAAGCGCTACCCATTGGGCGCTCGGGCTCACCGCATCAACGGCGGCCTCAGTCGCCGGCGCAGGTGACGGACCCTGGAGCCAGCCCAGGACCACCCCCGCGATGAGCGCAAAGCCGAAAGCCGATGCCGTCGCGATCGTGCGAGCCTGCATGCGTCCCCCCTCGTGCAGCCCGGCAATGCGGCCTTGGGCGAGGGGACCATTGGCCTAACCGCATCCTTCGCATCCGACGCTAGGCCCGCGGCCCTCAGCGCGCCATCACTCTCGTCGACGCGCAAGGAAGCCTTAACACTCCATCAGGTTCGGGGGCTTGCGAACTGGATCATGAGCTCGCGGGGACACCTGAACGCGGGCGTGGGGCGCCACTTGATCGGATCACTGATGATTCGCGCTCCAGGCAGGCGGGGCAGCAGCATCGCGATGAGCTCCTCCGTCTCCAGCCTCGCGAGTGCCGTGCCGACGCAGAAGTGCTCGCCGTGCCCGAAGGTCAGAGGTGCCAGGCCGCTGCGGGTGACATCGAATCGATCCGGGTCGGCGTAGACCTCGGGATCCCGGTTGGCCTGGGCGAGGTTGATCGCGAGCAACTGGCCCGCGCTGATGCTCACCCCCTGGAGTTCGAGATCGCGCACGGCCACTCGACTGATGATCTGCGACGGACTCTCGAGGCGGCCCACTTCGACGACCGCCCCGGGAATCAGCGTGGGATCGGCGAGGAGCAGGTCGAGTTGATCGGGGTGGTTCAGGAGCAGGAGCATCGAGTTGGCCATGAGGCTCGTCGTGGTCTCGTGCGCTGCGTTGACGATTCCGATCAGGTTGGCCACGACCTCGTCGTCAGTCAGTTCTCCGGCCGCCTCGTCTCCGAGCAATTCGTCAAGCAGTGAGCCGTCGCCGGGCGGATTGCGGAGTCGATCGGATACGTAGTCGCGCATGTGTTGCGTGGCGTCGATCGCCCGCTGCGTGCGCACCTCGATGGGGTCGGGACTGGAGGCCAGCCACGTGTAGAAGTCACTCGTCCACTCGCGCAGTTGAGCAAAGTCGGCAGGGGGGAAGCCGAGCACGAGCAAGACAATCTTGGACGGGATCGGAAGGGCGATCTCCTGGAGGAAGTTCACCGGCCGCGACCAGTCGATATCCGCCAGGTGATCCGCAATCACCTGGCGGATCATCGGCTCATAGGCCCGCACCCGCGCCGCGGTGAAGGCATCGCGCATCTTGACCCGAAGTGCCTGGTGCCTCGGGCCATCCGTCATGACGAGACGGTCATGCAGGATCGCCGCCAGGCACTGGGCGGGCATCTCGTCGGGCACTCGACTGAGTCGATCCTGCACGCGGTTGTTGCTGTAGTTCGCGGAGTCCATCAACACGGCCTTGACATCGGCGTAGCGCGACACGTAGAGGTGACCGGTCTCCTCCTGGAGCCAGACCGGTGACTCCTCAGCCATGGCCCGATACGTGGGGTAGGGGTCGGCGATGTAATCCGAGCCGTGGAGCACGTAGTCGGTCATCCCGCGAGCGTAGGCCCGCTCGAGGCGCATGACCCCCGCATCGTTCGGGACCTACTCCTCGATATCGGGCTCCGGGTCGGTCTCCTCGGCGTCGCCGGAATCCTCCGTGTCGGTCGTTTCCTCGGAGTCGCCAGAGTCCTCTTCTACCTGTTCCGTCTCGTCACCGGAAGAGGAAGAGCAGGCGGTCACCGCCGGGAGAACGAGGCCGAGTCCAAGAATGGCCGCTGCGCCCAGTCGCGCGCCGCGGAGCCAGGGTCTGGTGTCCTTCATGTGGGGGTCCCTTCGCTGGTGTTGTCGTATGGAAGTGGAGCAGATCGGCTTCTACGGACGCAGCCTGGCACTGCAGGTCTCTCCAGTCGAGGAGGTTGCCCTCACGTCTACAGCACTGTTACGTGCGGGGAGGTAGCGCCAGAAGTCGAACTCCCCCTCGCGGTTGGTTGTCTTGGCCACCGTGTGGACCACTCGACCGTTCTGCGCGATGGTCACGGTCCACCTCTCACGCGGTCCGGCATAGATCTCGATATCGGCTTCAAGCTGCCGGCCTTCGCGAGTCAGCTCCAACGTGAGCATGGAGCCGCGCGAGCACTCCGCCCTCACCCCGGACTTCGCCCCCGCGGGTGCAGCCAGGCTCACTCCCAGCACGCTGGCAAGCGCGGCACTCGTCACCAGCGCGGTGATCTTCGTCGTTGCCTTGCTCTTCACTTCAACGCACCCTTTCGATCGTCAGTGTCAGGTTCGGAGTCGGACTCGGATTGAGCGTGAGAATCGGATTCGATGGCTACCGCCTTGCCGCGGCTGACCCACAGGCTCGCGCCGATGGAGACCGCGATGATGGCGATGACGATGCCGAGGCTGATGCCCGTGGGGATCTTGAAGACGGCGTGACTCACGATCATCTTGATGCCCACCCACACGAGCACGAGCGAGAGTCCGAGCTTGAGGTAGATGAAGCGGTGGATGAGATCGGCGAGGAGGAAGTACATCGCGCGCAGGCCCAGGATGGCGAGGGCATTGCTCGCGAAGACGAGGAAGGGCTCCTGCGTCACGGCGAAGATCGCGGGGATCGAGTCGACCGCGAAGATGATGTCAGTCACTTCGACAAGGACGAGCACCGCGAGGAGCGGTGTCGCCATGAGCACGCCGTTGCGGCGCGTGAGGAACTTCTGGCCGTCGTATTCGTCCGTGGTGGGAACGAGGCGGCGGAAGAGCTTGAGCGTCTTGGACTTCGACGGGTCGATGTGCTCGTTGCGCTGCACCATCATCCGGATGCCCGTGAGGATGAGGAAGGCACCGAAGATGTAGAGGACCCAGGCAAAACTGGCGATGAGCACCGAGCCTGCCGCGATGAAGATGGCGCGGAAGACCAACGCACCGATGACGCCGTAGAAGAGCACTCGGTGCTGGTACTGACGCGGCACGGCGAAGTAGCTGAAGATCATCGCCCAGACGAAGACGTTGTCGATGGCGAGGGACTTCTCGATGACGTAGCCGGCGAAGTACTGCAGGCCGAACTCCGTGCCGTAGGCCCACCAGATGACGCCGCCGACAGCGACGGCGACGGCCACCCAGATGAGCGACCAGACCGCAGCCTCCTTGACGCCAATCACATGCGCGTCACGGTGCATGAAGAGGTCGACGGCGAGCATCGCGAGGATGCCCGCGATGAGGGCACCCCACACCCAGAGTGCGACGTCCACGTCAGCCGCCCAGGCTCACGAGAGCGCAAGCGGTCTGCAGGGTCTCGCGGGCGACGCCGAACTCAGTCTGATCAGAGCCGACCGCGTCGCGTGCCGCGGTGAGGGCCTGGTCGATCTCGGCAGCGCCGGGCAGACCGGGGGTCGCCGCGAGCGCCTCGTCGACCAGACGCGTGGCCTCGTCGATGGCGGCGTAGGCATCCGTGGAGCTCACGCCGGGGACCCAGGCGACCTGGGCAGCGGCACAGGCTGCGCCCAGCTGCGCACCCGCCCCGATGAGGCCCTCGGCCGCATCGACGGCCTGGCTCGCGCCATCGAGGGCCTGCTGACCCTGGGACACCGCCTCGTTGACCGCACCGCAGCCGGTGAGCAGGACGACGGCCAGGCCGGCCGAGGCAACGGCGGCAAGGGCGCGTGAACGGCGCCCGCGTAGGGATATCACTTGAGCACTCCTCGAGAACGTCACGAACGACGTCTCGGTCTCCCATCACCGTGATCGCTCACGGCCGAAGCCCCGGTCACCCATGGGGGTGACGTATTGACGAGGTCTCCGCGCGGAGGTACTCCCCTTGACTCCCCTCCACGTTAGGGAAGGTCGCCGCGGCGCGCAAATCCTGGGTCAGGCCCGGCTCCCTTAACCCAGCGCGGCGATCACCCGGTCGGGGAAGTCCGTGATGATCCCGTCCACGTGGCATTCATCGACCAGAATCCGCACGAGGGCATCGAGACTCGGGGCGCAGTGGGGTAGGTCGTCGGCACGCACGGTCCACGGTGTCACGTAGAGATCAGCCGCGTGGGCTCTCGCCGCTAGATCACTGATGGCCATCGGCTTGCCATGCTTCAGCAGCATCCGCACGTCAGGGCCGATGCCGTCCGCCCACTCGCGGATGCGAGCCATCGCATCGCCACCATCGGCCTCGGGCTCGAACATCCAGTCGTAGTCGTAGTTTTCCCAGGTGCCATCCGGCTTGCGCTCGTAGGTCTCGTGATCATCCGTGTGGCAGATCAACTGCGTGAGGGGTACGTCGACCCCGTGCTGCGGGCCCACCTCCGCTCGGATGCGCTGAAGCGCGTGGGCATCGAAGCTCATGACCCGACAGCGGTCCTCGCGGGTGCGGTAGCCGTAACGCGCCAGCACGGCGTACACCGCCGACGGCAGGTCCTTGCCCTCCTGCTCGTGGAACCACGGCGACTTGAGTTCCGTGAACATGCCGACATCGCGGCCCGAGCTGTGTCGCAATCCCTGGAGGAACTCGATCTCCGCCTCCAGCGTGTGGAAGGAGAAGTGCGACTGCCAGACGGGGAAGCGGTCGGGAAAGACTGCGACATCCTTGCCGTCCACGACCGTGAAGCGCTCGGTGACCGAGAGGGTGAGGATCTCGTCGAGGTCGAAGTCGATGACGTAGAAATGACCGTCTTCGCGCTGGCGACCGGGGAAGCGCCGGGCGACGTCGCTCACGTTGTCGAGCCACAGGTCGTGGTTGATGAGCAGGCGATCATCACGCGTCATCACGACGTCGTGCTCGACGTAGTCGGCGCCCATCCCGACAGCCAGGGCCTTGGCCGGCAGTGTGCCCTCGGGGAGGTAGGCGCTTGCGCCGCGATGCGCAATGACGAGCGGCCTCATGTCGCGCAGGCTAGCGGTAGGCAACGAGGCATCGCAGGGTTCTGGCTACGAGCCCTTCTGCATTTCGCGCTGGATCTGGTCCTCGGTCAGCGGCTTGTTCATCATCTGGTTGACGCCATAGAAGATCGCGCCGATGAGGAAGCCACCCATCACCCAGACCGGCCAGAAGTAACCACGGCCGGAGAGCGCCCAGATGAGCACCATGAAGAGGGAGATGACGACAGCCCCGATGATGTAGTTGGTGAAGCCGCGACGCTGGTGGAGCCGCTGGATCGCCTGCTGGCGAGCACTGTCATCGGTCATGTCCGCACGGTAGGCCCTATGTCAAGACGCCCGTGTGAGGAAGGCCGCGGCGTACCCTGGGCACATGCCCGGCCGTGTCACCGCCTGCCCCTCGTGCCAGACCAAGAACCGCGTTCCCGCGGCAGCCACCGGTCGCCCACGCTGCGCCTCGTGCAAGCGCGACCTCCCGTGGATCGCCGATGCGACCGACGCCGACTTCGCGCAGGTCACGAAGACCAGCGAACTGGTGCTCGTCGACCTGTGGGCCCCATGGTGCGGTCCGTGCCGCATGGTCGCGCCAGTGCTCGAGCGGCTCGCCGAGCGATACGCCGGCAAGGTCAAAGTCGTCAAGGTCAATGTCGACGACAACCCGCAGGTGGCGCGCACCTTCGATGCGAGCTCGATCCCCACGCTCGTCTTCCTACGTGACGGCAAGCCGGTCGATCGCGTCGTGGGCGCCCAGCCCGAGCCCGCGCTCGCCAGCACCATCGATCGCCTGCTCTAGCGTCACCGTGACCGGCGCCCGCCCCAACTTGCCAGCGATGCGAGACCCCGGCACAGTGGAGTGATGAGCACGCTCACCTGCCCCAAGTGCCACGGCGACATGCGCAGCTACGAACGCAGCGGCGTGCACGTCGATCAGTGCGCCGAGTGCCGCGGCATCTTCCTTGACCGGGGAGAGCTCGAGCGCCTCATCGACGCAGAGAACTCCTGGGCCGATCGGGTAACGGCTCAGCCGGCCGCACCTGCTCCTCCCGCGGCCCCCGCCCCGCCGGCCCAGCCGGGCTACGCATCCCAGCCGGGCTACGC